>JBMOEO010000044.1:0-29748 GCA_049318945.1 Phototrophicaceae bacterium
ATTGTGTCTGCATCGACGTAGAAGATGTATCGGTTGATTCGGCAAATGCGTCGGGGTGCAGGGCACGGGCAACGGTTTCTAAACCGTACATGATGCGGATGCTGTTCTCGACATAGATCGTCTCGACAGGATACAGCCGCTCATTCTGAACTGCTGAGACTGTCGGGAAGGTCGTTTGCAGGAACGCGCTCAAATCTTCTGCCGACTGACCGGGATAAGTTCCCATCAGGATGACTTCGGGATCCGCCGCTGCAAACTCTTCGACACTCACTTGAAATGCAATCGGATCGAAAACACTTTCCCCGCCGGCTGTGTCCAGCAGGTCTGCCCACATGGACGAGTTGAGGACAAACAGCGGACCCTGACCGCCATTATAGAAAGCAACCCGTACTGGATCGCGCCCCTGTACTGCGTCTGTCACAGCCTGACGCTGTGCCTCCATCCGTGTAATCAGCTCTTCAGCACGTTCACTGACACCGAAAATCGTGCCGAGTGTGCGAATGTCGTTCAGCACACGGTCAATATTGCGTGGGGTGGCTTCTGGGTTTGCATACGAACAAGCGGCAGAAGCATAAACCTTGGCACCTGTCGCCTCGATCTCTTCAACAGTGGCATAGCCTTGTGCGGCATCATAGCCGAAACTGTCCAGCCCTTCTGAAATCACAAAGTCGGGCTGTTGACTCAGCAATACCTCCCGCGAGGGCCACATCATCGCCGTTCCAATTTCAGGGATCGCCGTAACTGCATCTGTAAAGGCATCTGGGTACGGGGCATAACTCCCTGCTAATGCCACAAAATGATCGGCTACCCCTAGTGCGAGCAGCATTTCGGTGGGCGGTTGCCATAAGCTCACTACCCGTTGCGGTGGAGCATCAAAGGTAAGTTCACGCCCACAGTTTTCAATAGTAACTGGAAAAGCAGATAGATCAGGTTCAGCGGCGGGTAATCCTTCCAGCATCGGGATCACAATAGAGGGTTGAACGGATGTCTCTTGCGCGTGAAGGGGGCTGGTGGTCAAGCCAATCATGAGCACAACCATCAAGCATAAGTATATCAGCGGTTGCTTATGTATTAAGCGAAATTGGATAAAGAGCATCAAAAATCATCTCCTAAAAGTGGGCTGAACAACAAGGCAAAATTCGTGTGTAACCGATATTCATCGGCGAGTATAGGTGACAATAACTCTACTTAGCTCTGATAGGCTCGTCTATACGCCAAATGGCGTAGTAGACATGGGTGGGAAACCGCTTACAATGATATGCTGGTGATATTGTAATGCAGGTGTAGTGTGATGACGCGCTTGATATTGGTGGAAGATCATGTGATGGTAAGGCAAAGCATCCGCACCTTTTTGGAGGGAGCGGGGCTTATAGTAATTGGGGAGGCGGGGACAGGCGAAGAAGCATTACACCTTACATTTGCGCTAAACCCAGATGTGGTTGTTATGGACATTCACCTGCCTGATATGAATGGGATTGAGGCAACCCGTCGCATACGTCGCCAACACCCCTCAGTACGAATCGTCATTCTAACTGCGTATAATGAAAAGGGATATCGGCGAGCACTAGATGAAGTCGGGATACAAGCCTTTGTGGTAAAAACCGCTGAACTTGCCGAATTGCTAGTGATAATTCAGCAGGTGGTCAAGGCAGATGAGCTTACGCAGTCAAGTGTAGCAACGACAGAAATACCCAGTGATTTCCGCCTTACTGAGCGAGAACTAGATGTATTGATTTGTGCGGCTCGGGGTTGGACGAATAAACAGATTGGCGTACATCTTGAAATTTCTGACCGAACTGTACAAGTGCATCTACAAGCTATCTATCAGAAAATGCAAGTTGCCAGCCGTACCGAAGCGGTATCCCGTGCGTTGGCATTAGGTATTATTCCGTTGGTCAATGGAGAATCCTCATGAATCATAATATATCAACACATATCACGCAGATGACGCACTACGATGGGATGTTGCATTGGTGCTCTTGGATAGCGGTTGTTGTCCTCATCATTTGGGTTGTTTGGGGCGTTTACCGCGTGTTGCTTCCCCTTCGGCGTTTGTCTCGCTTGGCGATAACGCTCACTGAAGGTGACATCCCGTCTTTTGCTCAGCCGGTTGGGGGCATACGAGAAATTGAACAGTTACGGTGTTCCCTGCAACGGATGAGCGAGCGAATACAAGCCGGTCAACGGCGTGAAGTCGCCTTTCGCAATCGCCTTGCAGAAGGGCAAGAGCAAGAACGACTCCGCATTGCCCGCGAAATTCACGACGATACCATACAAACATTGATCCTCGTGACTCATAGCCTTGAACGCGCGACCAACAGCATTGAGTCCACCCCTCCACTGCTAACCCACATCACGCACGCCCGTGAGCAGTTGATCGTGGTGATTAATGATCTGCGCGAATTGATTACCCACTTGCGCCCAACCTTGTTGGATGAGTTAGGGTTAGTTGCTGCTTTAGAATCCTTGTGCGAGCAATATCCCCAAGTCCACTTTAGCATCATCGGACAGTGCTATTCCATCACTGCCAACCATGCACTGGCGTTGTTCCGTGCCGCACAAGAGGCTTTGCGTAACGCCCAGCACCATGCCCATGCCAATGAAATTTGGGTTACATTAACCTACACTCAGGGATCGGTGATGTTGGATGTCCGTGATGACGGAGTTGGATTCAACGTTCCCAATCAGTTTCAGGGATTGGCAATGAATGGTCATTTTGGATTACTAGGGATTCGGGAGCGCATTCTGCATTTAGGCGGTAGCCTCAAAATCAGTAGCGAATTACAACGTGGCACACACCTTTACGCCATCGTCCCGCTAGTAAACACACCAACAGCTGCCTAATCAAACAGCAATATGTGGCGGTAGTACAAGAAGATTGTCTATTCTCGCCTGATGTGTTTCCTGATGTGATGTATGTGCTAACTGTATCGGTCTCCTAGAACCAGACTGACTATTGGCATTGACATCGTGACCTCGAAGGAGGTGATGGAAAGAATTAGCGGTGTGAACAAAGAAGGGAGAACCACGCAACTTTGCAGATCGTCACCCAAGACGACCTGTACAAGGCACAACCCTCTGATGCCACCCGTTTACGGTTTAGTGGAGATATACATAGCATCAGGGGAAAAAGTATGTTTTACCCTAAGCTGATTCATGCCGAAACCCTATAACCCGATCTTGACCCTTGTGACCCATTAAAATCTGTTTAAGAATGTACACATTACTTGACACCCTTTATCAGTCGTGTTAATTTCTTATAGGGTTACTAAGGAGATAGCTGATTGACAACCCAAACCATCAACCAACCCAAACTGAAGATCGAGCCGGGCGCGGTCTATTCTCGGCAGGAAGCTGCCGAAGCACTCGGAATCAGTTTGAGTACGCTCAAGCGACTCATCAAGAAAGGGCATCTTCAGGTGAGCAAGCCGGGTGGGATGCGTCGGGTATTCATCACCGGTGAGAGTATCATCGCTATGCTCAACCAAACTAGCCTAGAACAAATTGCGTAAGTTTTACACAACCGTTTAAGTTGAACCTAATTTCAGAAAGGAGTTACCCCATCATGGCTTATGACATTCGTTGTCATTCACTCGTGCGAACGCTTGGCTATCGTACCTTGTCCAGTATGCCTCTGGCATCTTGTTGTGATGGACGGGACTTCCCCAAGGGGTTGGCTTCGGTCGCGTGGCACAACACGCCCCTAGCAGAGAAACTGCATCAGCTTAAAACGGTTTGTCAGTTCATGGCGACGGAAGGCAACTCTGTGAGTTAATTCCTAAGCCAGCATCACCTTCGCCAATTGAGAAGGGCGTGTAACTGATAAACAGGGTTACACGCCCTTTTTATTTCTCACCCAAGCAAGCGAGGTTTTCAGAATGAGCAAGATCGACATCTTACAAACCCGTCACCCTTACTTTTATGTGTTGAACACATTGGAAGAGTTGGCAACTAAACTCGACCAAATTCACAGCACAATCAGCGAAGGGGGCTTTGAGACACCGGTTTCGGCACATGCCGAGACGACAGAGTGGTTAAGGGAAATATTGTATCTAGCGAGCGAGACGCTCAACGAGTTGGAAAACGACCACGCCCAAACAATTGGCTGGAGGGTGGTAGACGGGCAACATGCCCCACGCCCCACCGAGCTGAATCACAAAGACAGTGGCGCACCTTCTAACTCTGCTGATACCCCCTTAACCATGCCTGCTGCGATTCGCAAGTTAGGAAGTTAACGAGGAGATAGCCCAGCATGTGCGCCCTTGTGAATGACGAAGAGAACGGTTTCTCTATTTTGCCCCGCCCGTGGATGATGTTAGAAGGTGGGCGGTGGCACCACTTAACTAACAGAATCGCACTGAATTTGTAGACAGTTGATTGCACCACCATACCATGGTCAGCATAAAGGTGAGGAAGCGTCGTATGAATCTTGTCCCTGATTTGTCGAGCTAGGAATGAGCCTCCCGAAAGGAGACATTCCTAGCTTGTCAAGATGGGGTTTGCGAAATCAACAAGGTTTCTTAACCTTTTCTTCATCAGTTTCGGTTATACTTTAACGATAGGAAGTGACAATTTTGTTACTTTCTATACGCTTACAGGTTTGAAGCATAAGAGGTAAAGTCTGTGTCCACCATGCAAGGACGTGTTCTACTCCTCAACGGAAGCACTTGGGAACCGCTTTCCGTTATTACTGTTCCTCGTGCCATCAATCTATTGCTCAATGAAAAAGCGATCATCATTGAACAAAGTGGGCACAAACTTCACACGGTGAGCGATGTGGTGGATGTTCCATCGGTCATTGCATTGCGTCGGTATGTCAACGTCCCACGCCGTCAAGCACACTGGAGCCGTCGTGGGGTGTTGGTGCGCGATGAATTCACCTGCATTTATTGCGGTGTCCAATTAGGGGAAACAAAACGCGGTAAAATCATGACCAAAAGTAATTTCACCGTAGACCATGTTGTCCCCAAATCTCGCAATGGAAAAGATACTTGGACGAATACGGCTTGTGCCTGTGATGATTGTAATCATCGCAAAGGGAGTCGATTGCCCAATGAAGCAGGAATGCGCTTGCGTTGGGAGCCGAAACTTCCCAGAACAAGCTATCTGGTGATTGCGGTTGGCACGGGTCCAGAAGTCTGGAAGCGGTACGTCGAAATCGAATAACGCTTGACCAGTTGCTAAGTGAATAACTTTCTCTGCTCTCAGTAGCTTCTATACTAGAGTATTGTTTTATTTTGCGCCCATTTCTCCCCTGTTATTACACACCTCAATCAGTGATATTCATCCTATGCTGGGCAATACCCACAACTTTACCCTTACCATTTACGTAAACTAAACTGTCATGACTACAGCGCACTAAATTTCAATCGTAGGAGGAATGGAATGGGAACATCTATAGTTTCTTTGCACGGACTCACCAAACAATTCAAAAGTAAAAAAGGTATATTCACCGCTGTCGATCATCTCGACCTAACCATTGAGGAGGGGGAAATCTTCAGTTTGCTGGGTCCGAATGGGGCAGGCAAAACAACCGCCATCTCGATGATGAGCGGGTTACTTTCCATCACCAGCGGAAATGCGATGATCGGTGGTTTTTCCATCGAGAAGCAACCCATGCAGGCGAAACAACTCTTAGGGGTGATTCCACAGGAGATCGCGCTCTATCTCCGTTTTACCGCACGGCAAAACCTAGAGTTCTTTGGCAAGTTATATGGCATGGGTGGCAAGTCTTTACACACCCGTATTGATGAAGTGCTTGAATTTATTGATCTCACTGACCGCCAGCATGATCCTGTTGAGACCTTCTCCGGTGGGATGAAGCGTCGTGTGAATATCGGGGTAGGGCTGATGCACAAACCCAAGTTGGTTTACATGGATGAACCCACCGTTGGCATTGACCCCCAAAACCGCCGTCGCATTTTGGATACGGTCTTTCGTCTGCGGGATGAATATCGCATGACGGTTTTGTATACCACCCATCTGATGGAAGAAGCGCAAGAATTGAGCGACCGCGTGGGCATCATCGATCACGGCAAGATCATCGCACTGGGTACGGTGCGCGAACTCACCGAACAGGTGGGCGAAGGGGATCGAATCACCCTCACCTTACAGACCAAACAGATCGCGCCTGCATTGCTCCAAGAAATTCATACCCAGTTGGTGGGGGTTTCTAAAGTGGAACAAGAAACCACTACCACCGCCACAGGCGAACAAGTGGCACAGCTGATTGTCACCGCCACCAACGGGCGCAATACCCTAGCAGAGTTAATCGCGCTCCTCAACCAACATCAACACCACGTTTCCGCTGTCTCGGTCAAAGAGCCGAACTTGGAAGATGTTTTCTTAAGCATGACTGGGCGAGCGTTGAGGGACTAAATCATGCGAAAAGTTTGGTTGATTGCCCAAAAAGACCTGTACGCCACCTATACCGACCGCAACTTGTTGCTCATCATGATTGCCCTACCTTTGGCGATTGCCTCCATCATCGCGCTGGCGTTTGGTGGGGGGGGAGAATCGACCGCCATTCGGGATATTCCTATTGTGGTGGTCAACTTGGATGAGGGACAAAATGGCGATTTATTCGTTAGCATCCTTCGCCCTGATCTGCCCGTTCAAGTCTCACCCACGCTTGATACTTCTCAAACATGCGAAGCAACCAACCCTTCCACCACCGAGCCAACGATGACGCTGGATGAGCTATTCAATACCGAGATCATGTCCGATGCCGAGCAAGCGCGACAAGCGGTGGCGCGTGGAGAATACGCGCTGGCGATGATCCTCCCTTCCACCTTCAGCGAGTCGTTGAACTATTTTGCTACCCCCACTACATCCGATCAGGTGCTGATCTACACTGACCCCGCTCAGTCCACCTCTGCCGAGATTGCCAGTGGGGTACTAGCAGGGATGGTCAATCAGTTGACAACGGGCAATATTGCCATTGCCTCCACCATCAACACGCTCACCGATCGCATTCCGAATGATGCCAGTTTCGGAATTAACTTCTTGCTCTTGCAAGTGGGGCAAGCATTTCAACCTAACTTTGCCTGCGCGTTTGATCCCTCGTTTGACAGCATTCAAGTTGAACGCCAAAACAACGAAGGCTTTGAAATTCTATTCACCCCCTTAGCCTATTTCTCGGCAGGTCAGGCGATGTTCTTCATGCTGTTCACTGCACAAGGTGGGGCGAACAGCATCTTAGAAGATCGGCGTGAGTGGTTCTTGCAACGCATGATTGTTTCACCAACCAGCCGCTTAACTATTTTGTTGGGCAAGTTGTTGGGTACATGGATCACATGCTTCGCTCAATTGATTCTGTTGGTGGTGGGGTTTGGGATTGCCGGCACGCTTATCAACGGGGAGATTACCTTTGTGTGGGGCACCAACTTCCCACTCATTTTGTTGGTGATGCTCACCGCTTCACTTGCTGCCTCTGGCTTAGGAAGTATTCTGGCGGCAATTGCCCAAACGCCCGAACAAGCCAGCATCGTTGGGACGACCCTCAACATTGCGATGGGAATTGTGGGAGGGGCGTTTGTGGCGGTCTTTGGTTTGCCATGGATTCGCCCGTTACAATGGTTCTCATTGGTGTATTGGGGGGCAGATGCCTTCACCAAGTTATCTATTGGTGATTATCAAGTGGGGTTGAATATCGCCGTGTTAACCCTGCAAGGAGCTGTGATGTTCCTGATTGGTCTATTCATCTTCAATCGCCGTTTAGACATCTAAGGAGAGTGCTATCCATGGCTAAACTGCTTGCCATTACTTTACACGATCTACGCAATTTATTTCGGGGAAGGGGTATCTGGATTAACTTGGTACTCGTTCCGATTGGCTTAACGGCTTTCTTGGGTTTTGCAACGGGTGGATTTGGTGGCGAGAGTACACCAGAAACGAAAACGCTCATTGATGTGATTGACCTTGACCAGACCCCCTTCTCAGCAGATTTAGTCGCTACGCTTGCGCAAGATGAGCAGTTACAGATGTGTGTTGCTTCTTCCGATGTGGCGGAGTGTCGCCTATCGGAGGGTGAATTATCAGAAGCACTCTCCGCAGAGCGCGTTTCTAGTGGGACAGTACAAGCCCTCTTGTTGATTCCCAAGGGATCAGAAGAACAAATTAATCAGGGTCAAACCGTCCAGTTGATTTATCGTTCTGAAGAAAGCACAACGAACTTCCCCCCGACGCTCACCGCCATTGAGAATGCGGTTAGCCAGATCAGTGGAGCATGGGTGGCGCGTGAGGTAGGAATGCAGGTGGCAACTCAACTAGGTGACTATCCCTACAACGGACAAAATCTAACCTTATTGCGCTTCTCCAGCGCAGAAGACGAAGCACAATTCCAGCAGGATGTTTATGAACGCGCCCGAACAGCATGGGCAGAAAAGCGCATCAGCATTGTGCAAGAGCCTGCTACGCTCACCCAAACCAGCAACCAAGAAGAAGATGCCAGTAGCGGATTTTATCAATCCGTGCCGGGCACAGCAACCATGCAGGTGATGTTCATTGTGTTTGGTGGGATGGTGACACTGCTAGAAGAACGCAAGAACTGGACATTACAACGCATGGTGGTGTTACCCCTCGCCAAGTGGCAAATCTTAGGTGGCAAGATGTTGGTATATTTCCTATTGGGAATGATGGTGTATGGCGTGGTGTTCGCCTTTGGCGCGTTCATGGGGGTACGGTATGCTAATCCGTTGGCATTGTTGATGGTGATGGCTGGTTTCAGTGCCACCATCACCTCTATCACCTTCTTCATGGCGACGATCGTCCGCACGCTTGGACAAGCAGGGGGCATCTCATTATTCATGTCGCTCACGCTATCCCCATTGGGAGGGGCATGGTGGCCCCTTGACATTGTTCCGCCGTGGATGCAAACGCTTGGACTAGCCACCCCGGTTGGTTGGGCAATGCGTGGCTTCACGGATATTCTGTGGTATCAACAGGGCTTTCAAGCGGCACTCTTGCCCACAGGCATTCTATTGGGCTTCAGCATTGTTTTCTTTACCCTTGCTGTAGCACGTTTCCGTTACGACTAAGGTAGATGAGTTTGCAACCACTGCACAATAACCTGCACCAACTGTGGGTTATTGTGCAACTGATCCGCTGAGGACAGGTTGCCCTCCACCCATTGCACGCTGGCGTTGTCCCCCAAGTTAGCAAGGATCGCGTTGGCGGTTGTCACCAGATTGGGTTGAGTTTGGTCAACAACCAACAACACCGAACGTTCCCTTAACGCCACTCCAGAAGCAAGCGTTGTTGCGGTGGGATTAGGCTGGAACACGACGAAGGCATCACAACGCAAATCCTGCGCACACCCCACCCATGCGGATTCTGCACTGTTGGCATCCGCCAATACCGCCAAGCGTGAAGGATCAAGTTGTGCGGTATCTCCCAATGCCAAATCAGAGAAAGAGTCAATCACGTCCGTGAACATCACCGTGTCAAACGTCACCGCATTCACCACCAAAACCACCACGCCCTGATCGCGCCAGTGCCCCCATTGTGAGGCGGTGTTCTCGTCGGTGATGGAAGTGAACACAACCAAGCCCGCCACTCGCCCAACCGATGGGGTTATCAATAGCCCTTGCGTTGTTGTGCCATTGGAAAGCGTTAACTGCACCACTTGATAGCCATCTTGGTTTGCCAACACCAAAGGCGGAATGGCAAGATTATTAGGCAATGCCGCCACAGTGGGATCATTTGAGCCAATGCCATCCTGATAGCCACTAGGAAGTTCTGTCGCCAAGAATGGCAAGAACGGCACAGTAGGGGGTAAGGTGGGAGCGGTGAAGGCGCGGGTGGGAGGTGGCGTGGGAATGTCCAACGCGCTACACCCCACGCTCAAGATCAACACCAACCCAATCAGTAGCCTACTCATTCGGGATCGGTTGAGCAAACACAATCATGCGTGGGCACGTGTCCTCAAAGGGTGAACAATCGGTATCTCCATAGAACGCATCCACTTGAAACCCACTAACTTGCAATAGCAATTGCACTTCATACGGAAAAAAATAACGGAAGAGCGTGGGTGCGGTGGTACGCAGTAGGGTTCCGTCTTCGGTGATTTCATCATAAATCCACAAAACGCGCATCAACTGGCTAGTGCGATCTAATGTGCTAACCGCCTGTTGCATGACCATGTGCCCGTTGACTGGCTCAATGAACGTGCGCTCTAGCGTAATGGCATCGCTATCCGCCGTAGCAAACGTCTCCCCGGCATTGGGCAAATCAATCACCAACAATCCTTCATCAGCAATCAGGGAGCGCATCCGCTTGAGCAAGGCGATCTGTTGATCTTGTTCATGAAAGTGCATGAGCATATTGTAAGACAACAAGATGAGGTTGAATTTTTGGTTTGGTAAGGTGGCGGTCAAGACATCCCCTTGCAAAAGGGTGAGGGTCTCAAAATCTTGGGGATGCTGTTCAACACGCGCACGCGCCAAATCCAACATCGCTTCATTGTTGTCTATGCCCACCACCTCATAGCCCTCACGTGATAAAGGCAAGACCACTCGCCCAGAACCGCAACCAACCTCAAAGATTGATCCCCCCACCTCTTCAGCCAGCTCAAGATATAAATCAATATCATCACGCTTGTCTGCATTTTCTGCATCGTAAAACTGGGCGACGGTTGTATAAAAACTCATGCTTGTATCCTCACAAATTCGTTCAGATTATTGTTGAACAGGTTGATATAGTCCGCAATCGGAAATTCGGTGCTGACGAAACTTTTTTGATTTTGATACAATGCGTCCACTTCTTGATTTAGAAGAATATAGGGGATAAGTTATGAATCGTATTTTGAAACATGTTACGCTGTTGTTGCTGGTTGGTTTATGGATGAGTGGTGTGTTTGCACAAGATCAAGGCGTTCTCACCCAAACCAATGCCAGTAGCCGTTTTCGCACCGGTCCGAGCAGTGAGTGGCGTGTACAAGCGACACTTGCCCCTAACACTCCCTTGAATGTGGATGGGCGCGACGGGACAAATAATACTTGGGTGCGTGGGATCACCCCTGATGGCATGGTGGGATGGATCGCCACTGGCAATACTACCCTCACTGGAGATCAACTCAATAGCTTAGCGATCAAAACCGTAGAGAGTCCCTTCGCTTTATCTGCCCCTGCTGGCAGTGCCCCTGCCACCACCACAACTACAACGACTACCGCTACGACTACCACCACTGCTGCGGTGGCTGCCCCTGCGCAAAGCCTCACCCCGATGAGTGGCTTCGCTTATGGCGGTCACGTGTCTGGCTTCGGTGGGGATACCGTTGGCTACATGCAACGCGCGGGCATGACTTGGGTGAAAAAGCAAATTCGCTATGGGGATGGGCAAGATGCCAGCGACGCAGCCGGCATGATTCAAGATGCACATAGCAAAGGCTTCCGCATTTTATTGGGGATCGTTGGGCAACCTAGCCAACTTTCTAGCCCTGGCTACAATGACCGTTACGCTGCTTATGTGGCAGGCGCAGCCGCCGCCGGAGCAGACGCGATTGAGGTTTGGAACGAACCCAACATTGACCGCGAATGGACGAACGGCGCAATCAACCCTGCTTCGTACACCGCGCTGTTAGCCACTGCTTACAACGCCATCAAATCCGCTAATCCTGCCACGATGGTGATTAGTGGCGCACCCGCCCCAACAGGCTTTTTCGGTAGTTGCCATGGTGGCGGATGTGACGATAACCTGTTCCTTGCTGGCATGGCTGCCGCTGGAGCAGCAAACTATATGGACTGTGTGGGCGTACATTACAACGAGGGCATCGTCCCCCCAACCTTCACCAGTGGCGACCCACGCGGAAACAGCGGACATTACACCCGTTACTTGCCCACCATGATTAGCACTTACAGCAGTGCTTTCGGCGGGCGCGTTCCGTTGTGCTTCACCGAATTGGGTTATTTAACCCCAGAAGGTTACGGCGGATTATCAGCAGGGTTTGCGTGGGCAAGCAATGTCAGCGTTGCACAACAGGCAGAATGGGTGGATGGCGCGGTTAGCTATAGCCGTAACAGTGGGCGCGTGCGCTTGGTCATCATTTGGAACATTGATTTTACGGGCACTTTTGGCGATGATCCAATGGGCGGTTATGCACTCATCCGCCCCGACGGCTCCTGCCCAGCTTGTAACGCACTTGGCAGTTAGCCCTACCAAAAGTTAAACATCCATCAACAGTGCGGGAGATAACATCGGTTATCCTCCCGCTTTTCCTATCATGGTCGAAAGAAAGGTAAATCCATGTCAAATCATCCAAACAGCGAAGCCGATCACGATGATGGCGATTCCCCCATGATCCAGCCACGCACGGGGGGGGGCTGTCTATTTTTGATCCCGCTCCTCTTGACCCTATGCTTAGGGTTGACGCTTGGCGTGGTCGCGCTCCTGTTGCCCCCCTTCAATTTGTATGATCGTTTTTTCGGGGTGCAATATGTGGGCTTGAATGCCCAAAGCAATGCCGCACAAACAGCGGATGGGACGTTCACATTCATTCTGCATCCGGAGGATAGTGGGCAAAATTTTGGTGTTGCGCTCGATATGTTACCAATAGCAGACTTCACCAATACGCAACCACAAGCGAATCTTGCCCAAGCCGCCAATTCGCTCCCCACATACTTAAGCCTCATTAGTCCTGTCTATACCCTTGACACCACAGGCACACCACCGAATCAATCCAACGTGAGCATCGCGCTCCCACCCAATAGCACGTCTGATGACTTGAGCCTATACGGCTGGTCAAGCGTGGAAAACCGCTGGGAGTTCTTGCCGTCTCAATCGGCTGATAACACGTTGCTGGCACAACTGGACGATATTCCAACCTTGATTGGTATTTTCCGCTCGCTACCTTCGCCAGAGCCAACCATTGTTATCTCCGTAGACATCACCCAAACGCTCACGCCAGAGATTGCTGACTTGGCGACCTTCATCACGCCTGCTGGTATTCAGCCCAAGTTAGACGGCAGTTTAACGGGAAGCCTCGCCGCAGGGATTGAGCAAGGAACATCCTACCAAGTCTATCCGGTGGTGCGTAACTTTGTTGATCCGCGTGCGATAGATGTTCAAACCATTCAAACTATCCTAGCCAACCCCACCCTTCTGCAACAGCACATCACCGCCTTAGAAACAGTGGCGGCAACTTACGACGGCATCTTCATTGACTACCGTAACATTCCCGTAGAACAGCGCGAGAGTTTCACGCTGTTTGTTCAGGCATTGGCGCGTAGCATTCATGCTCGTGGGAACAAACTAGGGGTGGTTGTTCCGGCGGCAACCAACATTGAAGGGCACTGGGAAACGGGCACGTATAATTGGCGCGAGTTGGCTTCTGCCAGTGATTTCCTACAAATTGACCTGACCACCGTTGAGCCGAGCATGTTTGCCTCTGGTGAAGATCGGTTAGTGGAAGCGATGCTACGCTGGGCAGTCGGCGAAGTGGAACGCCAGAAGATCATGGTGAGTTTGTCCACGTTGGCACAACGCCAAGCAAGCGGAGGGTTTACCCCCCTCACCTATAGCGAAGCGTTAGCAGGCTTAGGCAATGTAGCGGTAGAAGGACAGTTTAGCGAAAGCGGAGAGTTCCTGCCGGGCACTGTCTTCACTGCACAACTCGACGGATTGAAGGCAGTCGCGGGTGAATTTGCGGAGGCACAAACCCCCTACCTAGACTTTCTGGATGAGAACGATAACCCTGTCACCCGTGTTTGGTTGACCACCGATGAAGCACTTGCCTACCGCTTAAATCATATCGCCCAGTTTGGGATACACGGTTACACCTTCGGCGATATTTTGGCGGGCGATTTAGCTGAGGGGATTCCCAACGCGATTGTTAACTTCCGCTTGGGCTTGCCGTATGAGGCAACCCGTACCGAGTTCAAGTTACGCTGGACGCTAGAAACGGTGGGCGGGGTGGTGAATGAAACCGTCACCAACCTGAATGAGCCGTTCGTGGCTACCGTTGAATCTCCCGGCAACTATGCCGTTAATGTTGCGGTGGTTGCCGATACAGAGATTCAACGGGCAGGGCAAGCAGTAGCAATGGCAGCCCCCACAGCAACCCCCACCCCGCTACCCTCTCCCACACCTCGTCCCACTGTCACCCCCACTCCTACCCCCAATGCCGAGCAAATCGCCGCGGCGCAAGCACAAGCAACCGCCTACGTGGGTGCGCTCTCTGCCCCATCTGGGGGCGGGTTGAGCAACGTGCCGAATGCTGGCGGAATCGTGGTAGGAACGTTTGAATATGGGGGACATGTCACCACCGCCAGCAGTGGGCGTGCCACCAGTGCAATGCAACGGGCGGGCATGAACTGGATGAAGGTTCAAATCCGCTATAGCCCTGGTGCTGGCATTGATGAAGCCGCTGCTGAAATTTCTGCAGCACAAGCAGCCGGGTTTAAGATACTCTTGGGCACGGTTGGCTCTCCGCAAGAATTGGCGTTTGCTGGGGATGATTATGTGCGCGGTTATGCCGAATGGCTGGGGGCGATCGCCAGCTTGAACCCCCAAGCGATTGAAGTTTGGAATGAACCTAACATTGACCGTGAGTGGCCCCGTAATCAAATCAGTGGTGCATCCTATGCCGGCATGCTCCAACAGGCATATACCGCCATCAAGAGCCGTAATGCTGGGGTGATGGTGATTAGTGGCGCACCTGCTCCCACTGGGGCAGAGTCTGCCTTCCCTGGTCAAGTGGTCAATGATGATCGCTTCATGCGTGAGCTAGTGAATGCGGGCGGGCTACAGTATCTGGATTGTGTGGGGATGCACTACAATGAAGGCGTGGTTCCCCCAACAGTAATTAGTGGCGACCCACGCGATAACTACTACACACGCTACTATCAAACGATGGTAGAAACTTATTGGAACATCATCGGCGGTCAAAAGCCAATTTGCATCACCGAGTTGGGATACTTAACATCCGAAGGCTATCCTTCTTTGCCAGACTTCTTTGCGTGGGCATCCAACGTCACGCTTGCCCAACATGCGGCATGGCTTGCGGATGCGGCGGCATTGTCTTCTCAAAGTAATCGGATTCGATTGATGATTGTTTGGAATGTGGACTTCACCAACTATGGTTCTGACCCACAAGGTGGCTATGCAATGGTGCGCCCCGATGGAAGTTGCCCTGCCTGTGATAAAATGGCATCGGCACGCTAGTAATGTTGGATAGCGGAAAGGTTGAAATAATATGAACACCCGAAACAAAGCACGCCGACAGGTTTTCAATTTCGTGATAATCTGGTCTGCCATCACCCTATTCATTGGGGCGTGTACTTTCACAGCAATTTATGCGGGATGGGGATTGCTTGATGCAGATTCCGCCACCATCGCGCTTGAACCCACCCGTATTCCACTTGAGCTAACCCAAGCCACAGTGGTCTTTCCGACTCGCCCCCCCACTGTAGCGGTTGAACCGACCCAAAGCGCGGAGGAGGTGGCACAAGCAACCACACAAGAAGCCACGGTTGCCCCAGAGTTACCAACCGAAACCCCTACCATTGAACCCACTCCGCGTCCAATAGATGATACACGCTTCCAATTGGGCATTCAGGTACAAACCAGCGTAGACGGTTTACAGGAAACATGGATGAATGAGTTGAAGAAACTCAATATGCCGTGGATGAAACTACAAGTACGCTGGGAAGTGGTTGAACCACAGAAGGGTCAATTTGACTGGACGGCACTAGACATCGCCCTAGCCGAAGCAACCAAGGCGAACATCAAGGTGATGGCATCAGTGGTGACAGCACCCAATTGGTCACGCGAGCAAGGGGTTAACCTAGAATCTCACGGACCCCCAGCAAATTATCAAGATTACACCAACTTCTTGCGTGCTGTCTTAGAGAAGTATCCCAACCAGATTCATGCGGTGGAGGTGTGGAATGAGCAAAATATCGACCGCGAGTGGACATCCTTACGAGGCATTGTCCCCTCTGATTATGTCAACCTCCTGCGCCAGTCGTATGACACCATCAAGTCTATTGATCCCGGCATCATCGTCATCAGCGGTGCGCTTAGTCCAACAGGATTCGATAACCGCATCAATGCTTGGGATGACTTTGCTTACATGGATGCCATGATTGCCGCCGGGTTGCTCTCAACGGTTGACTGTGTGGGTGCCCATCACAACGGTTACAACGTCTCCCCCGACTACACATGGGATGCCGTTCCGAATGACCCCAGCGCAACCTTCCGTGGTCCGTTCGATAATCCCCATCATAGCTGGTCATTCCGCAGTACCTTACAAGGCTACGCCATTCGGATACAACAAGCAGGCGGTACGCAGAAATTATGCGTCACCGAGTTTGGGTGGCCCGTCACGGAAGACATGAACGGCTATCCGGCAGGGTTTGAGTTTGCCAATGACAACACCCTAGAAGAACAAAAAGAATGGACGATCAAAGCCGTCAACAACATGATCGAATGGGACATCGTATGGTTGGCGTACTTGTGGAATTTGAACTATGGCGCACAAGCCGGCTGGGACCCCAGCAACGATAACGTACCCTACTCAATCATCGGCAATAACTGGAACTTCCGTCCGATTTATGGTGCAATTTCAGAATGGCAGGCACAATATCGAGGACTCACCCAGTAACGCCATGACAATTCGCTTTCGGTTATTTGGAGCCAGCGCGGTGGTGCTGGCTCTCATTTTTGTTGGCTTAGGTTATCGCTACTGGCAAACCTCACGGGATCCGTTTCAGGCACAAGCCATCATCAACCCACCTTTTACCTCCCTCACCTATGCCTATCACACCTCTTTATGGTGGCATAGCGAAGACCATAATCACCTTGCATGGACGCGCCTTTCTAACTTCAGCCATATCAAACAAGTTTTTGCATGGGAAAACATTGAGCCAGCGCGTGGACGTTGGATTTGGTATCGCGCCGATCAAATCGTGGAGCGTGCAGAGCAAGCCGGGGTGAAGATTGTCGCGCGGTTAAGCGATGCCCCTGCGTGGGCACACCCTGATTTAATGGGGGAGAAAGATGTGGATTATACGGATGCCCCCCCCACCAACCTGCAAGACTTTGGCAACTATTGCGCCACCATCTCCGCCCGCTATAAAGGGCGCATTGATGCTTATCAAATTTGGAATGAACCCAACCTAAGCCGTGAATGGGGGAATACCCGCCCCATTGCCAGTGCGTATGTAGACCTCCTTGCAGTGTGTAGCCAAGCCATCCGCGCCAACGATCCCGATGCTATCCTAATTTCGGCGGGGTTAGCCCCCACCGGCAACGATGATGATTTAGCACGACGTGATGATTTGTATCTACAAGACCTATACAGTGCGGGCTTTCGGCAGTGGGTGGATGTAGTGGGTGTTCACGCGCCCGGCTTCTCTAAGGTGGATTATTCGCCCGAACAAGCCGAACAAGATGGGCGTGGACGGTGGGCAACCTTCCGCCGTGTAGAAGACTTGCGCAAGATCATGATTGCCAATCAAGATGCACAGACTCAAATGGCAATCTTGGAGATGGGATGGACGCTTGCCCCGCCCGAACACAGCGATTATGCGTGGTTTGCCGTGACGGAAGAAGAACAGGCACAAAACCTGCTAGAGGCATACACCTATGCCGCCGAACATTGGCGACCATGGGTAGGGTTGATGACCACCATCTATCTGGCAGATCCGCTCTGGACAGAAGACGATGAGCAGTTTTGGTTTTCCATCACCAACGGCGCATCTTACACCCGCCCCGCGTTCCACGCTTTGGCAAATATGCCTAAATATTGTGGCGACCGTATCATCCCTTATCGTGATCCCGGCAGTGCGGAGGCATTAGGACTTGTCCCAACCGATCCTTGCGATTAGCTATTTCTTCCATTTGGTGGCAACCGTTGTCTGGTTAGGTGGGCTATTGGTGTTGAGCGTGTGGGTTTTCCCAGAAGCACAACGCCAACTGCATGCCCACCCAGCCCGTTACCAATTGCTGAACCGCCTCCGTAAGCGGTTCAGCCCATGGGCAAACTTCAGCTTGGTGATCTTGATCGCATCTGGCATGTTTCAAATGTCAGCCGATGAGCAATATCTGGGCATGTTGGACTTTAGCAATTCATGGAGTCGTGCGTTACTATGGAAACATATCGCCATGTTGGGTATGTTGGTGTGTAGCTTAATCATGCAGTATGGATTGGCACCGCGTTTAGAACGCGCCAGTTTGCTCATTCAACATCAACAGGCGGATGAAGCGCAATGGGAACGTTTATATCGCCAAGAAGTTCGGTTGGCGTGGCTCAATAATTTTTTCGGGTTCATGATTCTTGGTTTGACAGCATGGATGACTTCCCTTTAACACACTGGAGAAAAACAACGCATGAACAATCGTTTAGGATTTCAACTCACAATTGTGTTGTTGCTCATCGCAACGCTGTTTCGCGCATCGCGCTTACCCACGCATCCGCCGGGCATCAACTCAGCGGAAGCAGTGGATACACAGATTGTTGAGTTTGCACGGTTTGGTCAGATTGCGGTTATTTATGATTTAGGGACGGAAGGGCGCGAAGGCATGTATCATCTTGCCGTTAGTGCGCTCACCGCCTTTGTGGGGGATCACCCATTTGGGTATCGGTTGTTGTCGTTATATGCCAGTTTGCTGACGTTGGCATGTTTATATGCGTTCACCCGTCGCTTATTCGGCGTACCCCTCGCGCTGTTCAGTACAACTTGGTTGGCTTTTTTGCTGTGGCACATGGTGGTAGCACGCCTCATCAGCCGCGATACATTGTTGCCTTTGCTCTCTATCGCCACCTTGTTAAGTCTGTCGCGCACGGTTCCTATCTATAGACATGCAAAAATTCTTTCCAATAGTATCCCCTTTGGCGTGCTAGGTTTATTGCTAGGCATTTCTTTTTATATTCACCCAGCACAGATTTTTGTGCTGTTGGGCATTGTCTCCTTCATGTTGTATATGCTCCTCACTCGTCAGCCCATGTCACGGCGCACGCTGGGGTATTTCTCTTTCACGGTTATCATCGCTACGGTGATTGCTATTCCCTATATCACCTCTTCCGTTCGGCGCGACGATATTAACATGGTGGCACGCATCAATCATAAACTAGCAGAGATACAAAACGACGGTTGGTTCTCTACAGTGGGAGATAATCTGTTAGGCTTGATCTGGCGCGGAGATGCTGACCTTGCCCATAATCTACCTAATCAACCGCTCATGGATCCCATCAGTGCCATTCTGCTTGTGGTTGGGATCGGGTATGCCATTCGTAAATATAGGCAACCGCGCTATATGGTGTTGTTGATTATGGGAGCGTGGCAACTGCCTATCTTGCTAGGCATTCCCAATAGCCCCAACTTCTTAGGCAACCTCGCCTTTTTGCCCGTGATGGCTATTTTCGTAGGGTTGGGGATTAAACAAATTTACAAAGCGACACCGCCTATTCACCTGCCACGCTTATGGTGGGCGGTCAATCTGATGATGGCGGTTGCCATTCTATGGGGAACAACTTCTATGGCACGTTGGCTAGAAGATGAACGCTTAGACTCATACTATCATGCGCGTGAGTTGGAGCTTGCCCAACATTTGGATGCAACGGATTCCACACAGAATACGGTAATGTGTGTCGATCAACTAGCGGATAACCCATACTGGCTCGATAACCTGAATAAACCCGTCACTCGCATCACCTTGATGATGGATAGCCCCTCCCCACGCATCCGCTATGCCGACTGTCAACAGGCGATGATCTTCACCGATGGGGGCAACCGCCAGCAGGTTATCTTTTCCCAATCGAATCCATCTGCTGTGCATCCGCTCTTTCAGGAATGGTTAGCGCAAGGGGAAGCAGTGCGCGACGATGTGCTTGTGATGGATATTCCCACGCGCATTGAAGACCAAATCGGTAGGCTCATCACCACCGCGCCCAGTGGCTATGCGCCTGAATCCCCCGGCGGGGTGGAAGCGGTTCAACTGCCTGCTTCGTTTGGTAGCAATATCACCTTCTTGGGCTACATCAAAGAGCCACAAGAAACGTATGCCCCTGGTGAAACGGTCACGCTTACTACCTTTTGGCGCGTGGATAGCGACATCCTCTCAAAGGATTTGACGTTGTTTGCCCACATGTTATTTGATGCCGAAACCGTAATTAGCAACCAAGACATCTTTAGTGTGAGTGCTGTCCCGTTAGAAAACCGCGACATCATCATGCAACTATTCTTCCTACCGATTCCGGAAGGGCTACCGAATGGGCGGTATCAAACCTCCATTGGTGCTTACATCGAAGGAAGCGGAGAGCGTATCCCCGTTTTACGAGATGGTGTAGAATGGGGAACACGGTTATTCCTGCATGAAGTGGTGGTTGAATCCACCAAAGAAAGTTGATTGATTTTGTTCCGTTTGATCTTTTTAGGGACTTCTGCCTCCGCCCCATCCGCTCATCGTGGCTTACCGTCTATGGTTGTTGCCGTAGATGAACATCGCTATTTGGTGGATTGTGGCGAAGGAACACAACGGCAAATTCTACGTAGTGGTATTGGATTCAAACGCCTGAATAAAATCCTGCTGACGCATGGACATCTTGACCACATACTTGGCTTAGGTGGGTTGGTTTCCAGTTTTGCCAGTTGGGAAGAAGAGTTAGACGAACTAGACATTTGGGCAGGCAAGCCCACCTTAGAACGGGTGGAGCGGTTGTTGTATGGTGTGGTGTTGGACTATGACAATTTAGAGGTCGTCATTCGCCTGCACGAACTTTCGCCGGGCATCATTGAATCGCATCGCGGATTCTCGGTGAGTGCGGTATCGGTGGTGCATCGGGGGGCAGGGTGTTATGGGTTCATCTTCAAGGAACATGACCACCGTCCCTTCTTGGCAGATCGCGCCGAAGCACTAGGAATCCCACATGGGGAAGAACGGCGGACGCTCATTGAGGGGCAGAGCATCACCCTTGCCAATGGGCGTGTGGTTGAGCCTGACGAGGTGCTGGGGGAAATTGAGAGTGGCGCAAAAGTAGCCGTGATTGGTGACACGGGGCAAACCGCTAACCTATTGGAAGCGGTTCAAGATGCGACAGTGCTGGTGATTGAGGCGACCTTCTTACAGCGTGATGAGGAGATCGCCAAACGATTTGGGCATCTCACGGCAACACGCGCGGCACAGTTGGCAAAAGATGCTAACGTGGGCACGTTAATTTTAACCCACGTTTCCAGACGCTACCATGAGCGCGAAGTGCGCGACGAAGCACGCGCCATCTTCCCCAATACCATTGTTGCACGTGATCTTGAGCAGTATCTGGTCAAGCGCAACAGCGGGCTATCGCGCTTGACAGAACCGATTGCCGAAGCAAATGATTAATCTTGGTCAGGTGACAAGTCAATCATGCCCTCTGAAATGACTTGCCCTGGCTGGATCACGATTGGGCGATTGGTCATCACCGTGCCAAACAAGTCATAGGCGGTTGCGCCAGTAATCTGAACAGGGACAATCTTACCAACAGGCAACTCCCCTTCCACAATCACGTAGCCGTCAATTTCGGGGGCATCGCGGTAGCTCCGTGCCACGCTCAACATATCACCCGTTGCTTCGCCATCTTCATCCTCGCCCATGCCATGTCCTTCGACCAAGACATCTAGGGTTTGCCCCACCAATGCCTGAGTGTGAGACAAACTGATGCCCTGTTGTAACTCCATCAGTTGCTCATAGCGTGCCTGTTTGACCTCATCTGCCACCATATCGGGGAGTTCCGCGCTAGGTGTGCCCAACTCATAGGAATAGGTGAACGCACCCACGCGGTCAAATTTCAAATCCTCCACAAAACGAAGCAAGCCATCAAACTCCTCATCGGTTTCGCCGGGATAGCCCACAATGAAAGTGGTACGAACGCACAAATTAGGCATAGCAGAGCGCAATTGCTCTAGCGTGCTATACACCCATTCGATATTCGCCGGGCGACGCATGCGCTTGAGGGTTTCGCGGTGTCCATGCTGTAGGGGAATATCGAGGTACGGCAAGATTTGTGAGTGGCTTGCCATAGTTTCAATCAGGCGTGGGGTGACATAACCCGGATAGGCATACATAACGCGAATCCATGGAATATCAGGGGCGGCTTTGACCACCCGTTCCAGCAACTCCGCCAAACCATCCTTTAAGCCCAGATCATATCCGTAGTCGGTGGTGTCTTGGGCAATCAAGATCAATTCTTGGATGCCACGCTCTTGCAACCGTTGTGCCTCAGCAACAACCGTTTCAATGGGACGACTGACGGCAGTACCCTTAATCTTGGGGATGGCACAAAACGCACACGGGCGACGGCAACCATCGGCGATTTTCAGATACGCGCTTGCCCCTTGAACGCTGGCACGCAACACTCCGCGCTCGTCCCCACCCACAACGGTGGCTTCGGTGGGCAGGTGGTATAGCGGTTCGGGATGTTTGCGATCGCGCAAGCGTTTAATGAGATCAAACGTATCCATCCAACGACGTGTGCCGATGATGCCATCCAAGCCCGGTATTTCTTGCACAAGGCTTTCACCATAGCGTTGTGACAAACATCCCGCGGCAATGACCATTTGATGCGGTCGCTTTAATTCCACCAACTCACGCAGGACATCTATAGATTCCTGCTTGGCAGAGTTGATGAATCCACAAGTATTGACAATCATCACCTCAGCATCGGATGGGTTTAACACCCCATCTAAGCCTTGATTGTTCAGCAGTTGTGCAATGCTCTCTGAATCAACAGTGTTTTTAGAACACCCCAAACTAACTAGATAATATTTATTGTGGCGTGATTTCACAGCTTTGGTTTTCATACGTTAAGTTCCTGACTTGACAGGGGTTGATTGACTGGGTGTGAGGCGTAAAGGTAGAACGGCGGTAGGTGTAAAGGTTTGGGTTGGCTCCAGCGTTTGGGAGGGGGTCAGCGTGGGCGTGCTAGAAGGAGTCAAGGTGATCGTAGGGGTGGGTCCAACGGTGGGCGTGCTAGATGGCGTGAGCGAGGGGGTCAGCGTGATGGTGGGGGTGATCGTCATCGTTGGGGTGAGCGAGGGCGTGGGGCTGGGTCCTTCGGTAGCGGTGGGGGTTTGCGCCAGAATGAGCGCACCCACATCCAGCGTAGGCGTTTGTTGGACGGTCAGCAACAGCGCAGGGTCATTCTCCGCAACCAAGCCGGATAGAATCTCCATGCGCTCGCGCGTGAAGACCAGCTCCACCGCTTGCCCTCGCCTTCCAACCAAGCGTTGCCCCTCTCCGTTATAGGTGATAAGCAAGGCGGCAGCGTTGGTGGCTGAAACCTCGATACGCTCAAAAGCCTGCTGTTCCACCACCGCATCAGGTGGCATCATCCCCACAAACTCTTCTTGCCCATCTGCCACCACCCGAATCCATGTGCGCTGTTGCGCTAGGATCGTCACCAATACGCCCTGCCCACTGTACTCATGCGTGAGTGGGGCGCGTTTGGTTGGCTCTGGCAATGCCTGTAGGGGGGCGGTGGTGGGAATGAGCGTGGCAAAAGGGCTAGGGGTGATCGAGGGTAAAATGGCAGGTAGCTCCACAAGGGTGATGGCAGGGGCGGGTTCACGCAGGAGTTGATAGCTAACGAAGAAGATGATCGAGAGCGATGCCAGCGCAACCATCCCCAATGCAAAGCGATTCAGCCAGTTGGTACGCCGACGGATTCGCGCGTCCATCTGCTCCATCATGGTGGTGGGTGGCGAAGCAGGGCTAACCGTTACTTTGGGCAAAGAGGGGTTGGTATCGGTGACGCTTAACCGCGCTTTGGGCATGGGAGCTGGTGCGGTGGCTTGCGTTTGACGTTTGCGGTTGGGCGATGTATCAGGAGTATCAAACTGTGTGGCAGTGTAATACTGTAGAATTTGGTCATCATCCAACGCTAGATAGCGTGCATACGTGCGTAAGAACCCACGCTCTTGCACCTCTGCTAAATCTCCCTGTCGGAAGACCCCTTGTTCAAAACGCTCTAAAACAACGCGACGGATTTTCAGTTGATGCACGGCATCGTCAAGCGTTCGTTCTTGCGCCTCACGAGTTTCACGCAGGTAACGACCTAACGAAAGTGCGTCCAAATGAACCCTCCTCCTAAAATAGAATGACCTCGCTGTCGTATTGCTACGGCTTCACGAGGTCATCTAAAGCGTTCGGCGTACAAGATTACGCTTGTGCAGATTCTTCTTCAACGGTTGCTTGTGACATGGATTCATCCACCATTTCTTCAACGGGGGCTTCTTCCTTGACAACTGGACGCTCTGAAATCTTTTGTACGATCAAGTGACCGGTACGATCAAAGCGGATGGATTCCAACAATCCGTCAGCAATCGCCTTGCGTTGGCGTTCAAACTCAATGCGTTCTTCTTCCGCAATCACGACGACGTTCAACGCAGGGGAAACATCCGTACCCAAGCGCACCGGCACAACATGCACGCCGGTTTCACGGATGCCTTGTTGGCTAATACGGCGGCGGTTGATGTCTACGCTGGTGATGCGGTTGAGTTCATCCGCGATTTCTTGCGTGGTGACAGAGCCAAACAGCTTGCCAGTGTTGGCAGCACGGCGAAAGAACACAATTTCCGTTCCATCAATCTTACGACCCAAATCATTCAACATGCCTTCATATTGCATGCGACGTGCTTCGGCGGCTTCGCGCAATTTTTTGACGCGCTTCATTTCAGCTTCAGTGGCTTGAACTGCCATGCGTTTGGGGATCAAGTAGTTACGAGCATAGCCATTGGCAACTTCAATAACTTCACCCGCTACGCCTTGTTTGTAAATATCGGCGAGCAAAATAACCTTCATTGTTGCGTTCCTTATAAACACTAATCACGCCTCAAACACGAGGCGCGGGATCATTCCGTTTTCAACGTAAGCGACGGATAATTATAGAATATTGTTGGCATGTGCCAACCCCAAAACCGCCAGTTTGGGTAGGAATCCGTTAGAATTGTTGCAAAAAGAGGGCATCATGGCATATCGTATCAGCGTGATTGGGTTAATCCTATTGGCATTCTGGGCAAGTTTATGGGTGAGCCAGCACATCTTTGAGCGGTTGCCCCATCTTGAGGATGAAGTTGCCTACTTGTATCAGGCGCGGATATTCGCACGGGGGCAAGTGGTGATCGCGTCTCCTCCGCTACGGGTGGCATTTTGGCAACCCTTCATCGTGGATTACAATGGCAACCGCTTCAGCAAATACACTCCCGGCTGGTCATTGCTTTTGGCTTTTGGCGTATGGCTCAACACCACTTGGGCAATCAATGCGTGGTTGAGTGCGTTAGCCTGCGCGTTCGTTTGGAAAGTGAGCATGACCTTATACGGCAAAGCAACCGCCCTGTTTGCGCTGGCATTGATGGTCTTTTCGCCCATGTTGCTCTTGTTGAATGGTAGCTTGATGGGGCACACCTTCGCCTTAGTGGCGACATGGGGGTTCATCTATGGGTTTTTGCGCATGATGCGTACGCGCACCCACCCCATCCGCTGGGGAGTTTTCAGCGGAATATGGCTGGGATGTTTGATCGTCAACCGCCCCCTCACCGCTGTGGGCATCAGTGCGCCTTTCGTGCTGGTAAGTGGCGTGCTGTGTTTACGCGCCCTCGCCCATCGTTCGCTAGGCATGATCGCGGCGAATATCACCTTAGCGATGGTTGCCTTGTTGATCGCCACCCTCATTCCCCTTTATCGCTGGATCGCCACTGATGATCCATGGCTGAACACCTATACGCTGGTTTGGGAGTATGACCGCGTGGGGTTTGGCGAGGCGTTCGGGAGGAGCGGACACACCCTAGAGAAAGGCATCCGCCACCTGCGCGAGGATTTGAGCCTGAGCATGGCGGATGCGTTCGGGTGGCAATGGGGGCGGTTGGATGTCATGGACAAGATTCACCTCTTGGCGGAAAGCGGAAGCTACCCTGATCTAGGCATCAGTTGGATTTTATTACCCTTTGGGTTGCTATGGCTGGCGTGGGGGGCAAGCAACGCCCAACGCCGTTGGGGGATCATTTTGGTGGCGGTCATGTGTAGTCTGGTGGGGGTGCATGTCGCCTACTGGATTGGCTCTCAACGCTACAGCACGCGCTACTACATGGAGGCACTTCCAGCGTTTGCCATCCTCAGCGCGTTGGGGTTAGCCTTCTTGCGCCAACGCTTGGGCAATCGGCTCGTGATTCCGTTATTCGACGCGGTCTTGATGTGGACAGCATTCACCTATACCTACCCACGCTTGAGCATCCTACGCGGTTTCAATGGTGTGAGTTTAGAGAAGCTGGCAGTGCTAGAACCCTACCGTACCGCCAACGTCCCCCTTTTGGTGGTGGTGACGGGGGAGGATATATCATGGCGAGCGGGGGGCACGTACATGGTCATGACTACCCCCCAGCTTGATAGCGAGATCGTGTTGGCACGCGACCGCAACGATGGGCTATTTCATGAAGAACTACGTCGGCTCTTCGCGGATCGCGTGGTGGTGTGGATGGTGGGCAACGGGGATGATGTCACCCTGCTGGGGGCGCAAGCACCTCAAGCGGAATGACCCACCGATCCGCCCCATCCGACAAACGCAAGCGTCCTGCCTCATTGTATAGCCCCACGCTGATCTCATACGACCCCGCCGTGATGTCACTGGGCAAGGTGAGCGCGTGTGCCTCTCCGATGTACAACTCATCGGGATCATCCCACAGCAGGGGCAACCGCGCCGATTGAGTGGGTGCGCCATCGGCTTGTGCCAAGATCGTGGCAGGGTTGCCTACGGGGTGAACATGGATGAAGAGGTTATAGTTCGCGCTGGGACGGTCGGCAATGCGCCAATAGGGGCGAAGGGTGACGGTTTGCCCTGCGTGCGCCTCGCTCAAATCATAGCCCACCAGCATTAGCTCACCCCCAAAATCAACCTCTAGCGCGGTGAGGGGGGGCGCGGTGCGATACACGCCCAACGTCATGCCCGTCCACCCCGTGCGCGTCCCGTCAAACGTTTTGAGATGCGTCAGGCTTTGCACAAACTGCGTCAGTTCGCGCGGTTGGTTGGGGTCATCTTGCCAATAGAGATAATATGCCACGCCTTGCTCGGATAGCGTGGTAGCGGAGATGTGCCACGGTTCAGAATCAAACACGTAATCTATATACTGGATGCCATCATAACCGCTGAAGGGGCGGTTAAAGAGATTCTCCACTTGCTCATCATGTTTGAGCATCCACTTCCCAGCAGTGGGCAACGTGTCCACATATTCCCACAGCGCGGTGACGGTGTGCTGGGCGCGAGTGTCTTGCCACAACGGGAGCAAATCCCTAGCAAACGCCACCCCAATGACCAGCACCACCCACCACCCCACACGACGCAATGCCGAATGGGTTAGCACCTCCCCCACCGCCACGCCCCACACCACCAACAGCGCGGTGGTGATGGGCAAGACGTGGCGCAAATGGGTGGCATCCGTGATGACGGTGAAGCTAGAAACGAACATCGCCCCCACGCACACAAAGCCCACCCACAACGCCATGAGGGTACGCTTATCCGCCTGCCAAGACCGCCAGCGATACGCCACCGCCAGCACGCCCAACAGCCCCCACACGCTCCCCAACGGATAGCCCACCGCGCGGATATTTTGGGCAAGGCGCGTGAGGCTGACCGCCCCAAGCCAGCCAACCTGTTTGAATGCTTCGCCTTCGGAGTTATCCAGCGAAGCCGCCCCATGCCCAAACAGCAACCACAACGCGCACGCCAACCCAATCCCCCCATGCGCCACCACCACCCCCAAGCGTTGACGCGGTTGGCGCATCATCCACAGCAACGCCACCCCACCATACAGCACCAACACGCTGGCGGTGGTGTACTTGGTGTAGATGGCAAGGATCACCCCGATGAAGCACCCATGCAGGAAACGCGCGGAATCGTCTTGGAGCGTTCTAACCGCGCTATAGCCCACCCACGCCACCAACAGATACGCCAATGGATCGGGTAGGGCGAGGTTGTTATGGGGCACGACCACGCCTGAAACTGCCCATGCCAACCCAGCCAACCACCCCGCCCAACGTCCCCCAACGCGGTCAGCGGTTAGCGCGATCAACCCTGTGGTGAGCGTGCCGAAGAACACCGTGCTTGCTCGCAATGCCCAGATATAATCCGAAACCAAAATCCACGGGCGGGGGTTCAAGCGTTCTGCCAGCACTTGTACGCCCATGTTGAACCAAATATAGAGGGGGGAATATCCGCGCAACCAATCAGCCGTGCCCGTCACGGCATAGCCATAAAGCGAGGTCTCATCATAGCCACGCCACGCCTGCCCCAACAAAAAGGCAATCCCTTCCGAACGGTCGGGGAAATACGGCAAATGCCCCTCAAATAATGCCAGCCGTATCCCCAACGCCAGCGCACACAGCACTAGCCATTCCCAAGTTTTCAAGTGGATAGTCGGTTGGGTGGTCATGCTCAACGCCCTCATCACGCTTAATCAACGCTTCCATCATAGTGAAGGCGTGGGAAATTGGGTAGACTATCCCCTAAGATGCGACAAAAAGGAGAGTCAGTGATGAATGCGTCATCAAGTGAATTGCGCGTGCGCTGTGATTGGTGTGGGGATGATCCGCTCTATGTGGCATATCACGATGAGGAATGGGGCGTGCCGTGCCATGATGACCAACGCTTATTTGAGATGCTCCTGTTGGAAGGGGCGCAAGCCGGCTTAAGTTGGATCACGGTTTTGCGACGGCGCGAAAGCTACCGCGAAGCGTTCGACGGCTTCGACATGGAAAAGATCGCCCGTTACGATGAGGCAAAGGTGGCGGAATTGTTGACCAACCCCGGCATCATCCGCAACCGCTTGAAGGTGCGTGCGTTCATTCACAACGCCCAAGCCACCTTGAGCGTGCTTGAGCAACACGACAGCTTAGACGCTTACTTGTGGCAATTCACCGACGGGCAACCCCTCCAAAACCATTGGCACACCCTGCAAGAGTTGCCTGCCCAAACTGCGCAATCAGTGGCGATGTCCAAGACCTTGCAGAAAGCAGGCTTCACCTTCGTGGGGGCAACCATCTGTTACGCCTTCATGCAGGCGTGTGGCATGGTCAACGACCATCTGGTGACGTGCTACCGCTATGGGTGAGGGCAAAACCAACCCCCATGACGTGCGTAGGTTAAGGGGTGGGCAGGATGGAACGCGCGTGCATCACTTCGCTCACGCCAAGCAAACGAACATCGGACTGGTGTAAAGGGACAATAGCGATGGTTTCACCTGCGAAGTTAAAAAATTCAACGGTGATACCTTCGCCATTGTGGGTTATATCAACTACCGTCCCTACATCCCCTACAACAAACCCATAGGCAGGCACGTTGACAACCAACGCAACTTGTTCAAATTCTTGTAGCATCTCTTCTGTCCTTTCATAATGGATAGTGAAATCCCCCATCCCCCGCCCCTTACCCCCACTGCGCTTCGCTGGTGGGAGAAGGGGTGAAAACATGCGTCGCGGTCTGCCCCCTTCCCCCGACCCCATTCCCCCACTTCGTGGGGGACGGGGAGCAAAGATGCGCTGCGGTGTGCGCAAAGTCCCCTCTCGCCACAAGCAACGCGCCGTGGGGGAGGGGATTTAGGGGTGGGGGAATTCAAAAATCAGAGATCAGGGCTATTAAGAGAGAAAGCACAGCGGAAGCCAGTGAAATTGTCGGAAACGGAAGGATTCCAGTTGACACGAAATGCAGACCGCAAGTAGGAGGCAGGATAGGGGAATGAACCACCCCGCAAAACGCGCCCACTAACATCTCCACTATTATATTCATTG
>JBMOEO010000045.1:0-29227 GCA_049318945.1 Phototrophicaceae bacterium
CCACCCAATTAGCTTGAGTGGTAACAAGATCAGATTAGCAAAACACCCCAAACACCCGAAGCACCCTATTTCCTCTTGGTTTACATAAGTTTGTGGGATGAGGTCGTGCAAGATGTCTAAGAAGTTGGGTTGCTTTTTCGGTGATTGTGTCGGTGTGGGTGGGGTCTGTTCGGTCATGAGTAACCTGCTGGGGTTCAATATGGGATTAATGAGCATCATTCTAATTTATACAGTCTTGTCAAATTATTTGAACGCAGTTATATTTAAGAGATCATTAAATAAGATAACGAAAATTTAACATCTATGGGATATAGAATCAAAAACGGGGAAACGTTGCAAACTGCTTTGCAACGCATCAGCCTAGAACTACTGGAAACATCGCTGGGGATGCTCAATGATCCCACCGCCAATCGTGATGTCGCCATTCATGAAGTCCGCAAGACCTGCAAGAAAGTTCGTGCCGTCTTGTGGCTCATCCGTGACGAAATCGACGGAAAGACTTATCGCGCCGATAACGTACACTTCCGCGCTCTATCTGCCTTGGTTGCTCCCGCTCGTGATAGCTACCTCACCCTGCATGCCGTGCAAAACATGGAGTTACCCGCCGATGCTAAAGCGGCATTGCTCACGGATTTAGAAGCCACCTATCAACAGGCGGTTGCTGATGCCCCCCTAGAAAGTGTCATCACTCAACTGCAAGAAGGCATTCAACGGGTTGAAAGTTGGTCATTCAAGAAGCAGGGCTTCGGCATGATCTCCCCCACTTTGAAGCGCATGTACAAGCGTGGCAAAGCTCGCATGAAATTTGCTTATCGCCATTCCACCCCAGAGAACTTTCACGAATGGCGCAAGAATGTCAAATATCTGCGCTATCACCTGCAGATTCTACAACCTACTGCGGACACGCTTTTAGGTGGCACCATCCAACAGCTGGATGAACTGGGGGACGTACTAGGACGCGCCAACGATTTGTATGAGCTGAAGCAACGCCTATTCGCCCATCCCCAAGCGGTGGCACTAGAAGAGATTTTCACCAAGCTGGAAAGCGAACAGCTGAAATTATATCGTCAAGCGTGGGCAATGGGACAACGCGCCTATGCTGAAAGCGATCAAGCATTTGTGGAACGCATGCGCGAATACTGGAATGTGTGGGCATCTGCCAGTTAGTTCCTTGCCGTATTGATGATTTGCTGGTTCAATAGCGTCTTATGCTAATCAGTCAATCGGAGGGTGATATGCCCCAAACTTACCTCATCACCGGCGGAGCGGGCTTTGTTGGTTCCTACTTGGCGGAATCCTTGTTAGCGCAAGGGCATCGCGTGTTGGTCATTGATAACCTCTCCACCGGTCGCCTAGAGAATATTCAGAAATTACTCCCCCATCCCAACTTCCATTTCGCACGGGCGACCATCACCGATGATATTGTGATGGATCGCCTAGCTTCGCAATCAGACGTGATCTTCCATTTAGCGGCGGCGGTTGGGGTGCGCTTGGTGATTGAACAACCCGTGCATACCATCCAGACCAACATCATGGGGACGGAATCCGTCCTGAAGAGTGCGCTTCGATATGGTTGTAAAGTGTTGATCGCCAGTACATCAGAAGTCTATGGAAAGGGACACAAATACCCATTTTCAGAAGATGATGATGTTCTGATTGGGGCAAGCAGCATTAGCCGTTGGGGATACGCTGCCAGCAAGATGGTAGATGAATTTTTAGGGTTGGCATATCACCAAGAATATAACTTGGATGTCACCTTGTTTCGGTTGTTTAACACGGTTGGGGCGCGTCAGTCGGGTCAATATGGCATGGTGATTCCTAACTTTGTCCGTCAGGCATTGCGCCATCAAGACTTGATCGTGCATGGGGACGGAAGCCAAACCCGTTGTTTCTGTGATGTGCGTGATGTCGTGAACGCCCTAGTGGGGTTATCCAACCATCCCCAAGCAGTGGGCAGGGTATTCAATGTTGGCTCCACCCAAGAAGTGAGCATCCTTGACCTAGCACACCGCGTGCGCGAGTTGACGGATAGTGCTTCTCAAATTGTGTGTGTTCCGTATGATGAAGTGTTTACACGTGGCTTTGAAGATATGCAACGGCGCGTACCCAGTACCGAACGCATTCACCAACTGACGGCTTGGCAACCGCATTACACCTTAGACGACATCCTCACCAGCGTGATGGAGTATGAACTCACCCAACTTCCCCACTAATCCTGTCGCCTAAAATTATTGGTGTATGCGAAACTTTGCCAGTGTTATGATGATGTTATTCATCATCTCAATCTCTGGGAGCAATCACCATGTTACAGTTACCCAATTATGAAAAATGCCCATGCCATAGCGGTAGAAAGTATGGGCAATGTTGCCAACCCTTTCATGAAGAGCGTCGCAAACCCTCCCCTCGCCAACTCATGCGAGCGCGTTATGCCGCCTACGCGCTAGAGGGAGTGCCGTATATCATGAAGACCACCCACCCCGATAGCCCGCATTTCAACCCGAACTTGCCCCAATGGGAAAGAGAGCTTTTCTCCTTTTGTCATGACGTTAGCTTTGAGTCTTTAGAGGTGGGCAAGTCTCTACACAAGCGCAACAGCGAGGTTGCCTTCGTCACCTTCAAAGCAGGGCTACGCGATCAAAAGGGAATTGAAGTTGTGATGACGGAAAAGAGCGAGTTTCGTTTTTATGATGAGGAATGGTTTTACTACGCTGGATTAGAAGCTGATCTATAAGTGCCTTCAGCCTAGCCCCCACCATTTCACTAATTTTGATTCCTCATTACAATACGGTCTTCTTTATCCATACGTTAAATTCGTTTGTTTTGAAGGACTCTGCTATGCCACAACTTACGCTGGAATCGCTCTCTGGATGGATTGAAACGGAGAAGCCAGCGATTGAAACCGCCCTGCGCGACTTGGTACACATCAACACCCACACCCAATCCCCAGAGCGTGTTGAACAAGGGATGCTCCACCTAGAAACCCTAGTGGAGCATCTTGGCTTTACAATTGAACGCATCCACGAAAAGCATCGCCTCATTCACAGTGGAAATCATAACAGCCCTCGTGTGATGTTGATTAGCCACATGGACACGGTTCATGCCCCCGAACTTGACTTTGACCACTATACCCCTCATGGCGACGGTTTCGTAAGCGGGGCTGGCGTGGGGGACATCAAAGGCGGATTGGTGATGGGGCTATGGGCAATGAAGGCGATCTCCCAAATGTTGACCGACTTTGACCTGTGCATGGTGGTTTCAGCAGATGAGGAGCAAGGGTCGCCCAGTTTGTGTGATTGGCTGGCAGACCCCACCGCCCACCAAGCAAGCTATGGCATTGGGCTAGAGCCGGGCTTCCCACAAGGGACGCTTACACCCACTGTAGATTTAGGCGTGGTCTATCAACGGCGTGGCTATAGCGCGATTGACTTCACCGTACATGGGGTATCTGCCCATTCTGGACACCCCCAATTGGGATTGAACGCGATTGAGGGACTTGCCCGACGGGTGATTGAACTGCATAAGCTAAACGATTGGGAACATCATATCGCTGTGAATGTCGGTTTGGTGAATGGAGGAACTAGCCCCAACACCGTACCAGGGAGCGCGACCGCAACTGTCAGCTTTCGGACGATGACCCACGAGGCGGCGAATCAAACGATGCAACAGGTGCTTGCCATCTTAGAACGCCCTCACCTTATCCAAGGGGAACTACAAGATCGTTGCACTTACACCATCACCACCCACCTTCCCCCGATGGAAGACCGCCCAGAAAATTGGAAGTTGGTCAACATTGTTTTAGATGAGGCGCGTCGCTTGGGGCAACCTGTGGTGGCAATTGCGCGTGGGGGTGGCTCAGACGTGAATCACTTTTCCGCAAGTGGCATCCCGTGCATTTGTGGGATGGGTGCGCCATCAGAAGATATTCACACGCCCCAAGAGAAAATTTATTTACCCGTCCTATTCGAGCGTGTCAACTTGTTGACCGCAACCGTCTATCGCCTGTTGACCGAACGCCCCTAGCTGTTTTGTAAGATGAAGCCCCTTCATGAAACCATGTCAATACGATGAAAGGGGCACTTCATCTTAAATGGTGGCGTTATCGTTAAGGCGTTCTGCTACGGCGGGGATGGAACGCAAAGCGTTAATTAATTGTTGGGAAAAGGTCTCAATGCGCAATGGCTTAATCAGAAACGCATGAAACCCTAGTTTATCTGCTTGTTGTGGATGATGAGGCAAAGCCTGCGCCGTCAACCCCACCGCAGGGATAGATGCCAATCGCCGATCCTTCTTGAGGTTCATAATCAATTGCCACCCATCCATGACGGGCATATTGATGTCAGAGATGATGAAAGAGGGGGTCAGCGTCTGCAATTTTTCTAAGGCAACTTTACCATTTTCTGCGGTATAAACTGTTGCACCGAAGTGGTTTAAGATTGCCCGCATAATATCTAGGCTGACGCTATCATCCTCCACAATCAAAACATCTAATCCCTGTAAAATATTGTGATAGTGTGTTGTCACCATTTACGATACTCCCTATCTTTAGTCTTTATATGTTTAATTCGTTTACTTAATTAAGATTATCTTGATTCAATGACTGACAGTAGTATAAATAATTATGTTGCGTAAATGCAATTTGTTGCAACAAATTGATACATAGCTCAAACACCATTGCAATGTATGAATATCTATCTGAAAAACGTCGAAGATGGTATACACTGTAGCCGTTGAAAGTATACCCGATCAAAGGATTGATTTGATGCCATCCTTGCGCAAAAGAGCCGCCTCCATCATGACGCAACTGGGGGCAGAACGCCTGCTCCAACGCCTTAATGGTTCAGATATGGTGACGGTTTTGTGCTATCACCGCGTGGTAGAATATCGCACCCCTCACTTTGAAGACCTTGTGCCGGTGGTGACTGCTACGCCAGAAGCGTTCGCTGCTCAAATGAAATTCGTCGAGGCACAATACAATGTGATTTCATTGGATGACTTGAACCGTGCCGTCTTTGAGGATGCACCCCTTCCTGCCAATCCCCTCTTGATTACCTTTGATGATGGCTATCTGGATAACTACGAAAACGCCGCCCCTATCCTCAAGCAATTCGGCTTTTCGGCAGTGATTTTTTTGGCAACCAGCCGAATGGATCAACCGAACGCCCCGTTCTGGTGGGATCGGTTGGCGCGGTTGTTTAAGCGCACGGAACGCACCGAAGCAACGCTTCCCCTATTGGGCTATCAAGAGTGGGCATCAGAAGCAGAACGCAATCTCTTGTTGAATCAATTCTTGCCCAAGTTGAAGGCAATGCCCCGTGCAGATTTAGAAATCACGCTCGATCAATTGCAAACCGCCTTAGAGGTAGAGAGCGTTGAGGGGGCACCTTTGTTCATGAACTGGACACAGGTCAACGAAGTCATTGAGCAGGGTATCAGTTGCCAAGCGCATACCGTCACCCACCCCATTGTGGCGCGAGTTTCTGATGAGGAAGCACGCGCAGAGATTATCCAAAGCAAAGCCATCATCGAACAAAAGACCAAGCAATCTGTTTATGCCTTTGCCTATCCCAACGGCACCCTCCAAGATTACCGCGCTGTTCACCTGCAACACTTGCAAGAAGCTGGCATCCGTTTAGCGTTCACCCTCACCCCAGGACCCATGCGCTATGACGCGCTCAAAGCACACCCCTTAGAAATCCAACGCATCTACTTGGGCTACCAAGATGATTTAGCACTATTCAAACTGAAGACCGCTGGCATTGGGCGCGTTGGGGAAGAGATCGCTTTTCATGGTTGATGATTGGCGCGAACGTACCCTCACCTTCATGTGGGAACGGCATCACGCTGATACCAGCGGGCATGATGCGTGGCATGTGGAGCGCGTGTGGAAGTTAGCAAAACACCTCCAACAACATGAAGGGGGCAACCTATTCATCATTGAGTTGAGCGCGTTGTTGCATGATGTGGATGATCGCAAATTACACCCCCACCCCACCCACAACGCCGAATCGTGGTTACAGCAATTGCCTGTTGATGAGGCAACCTGTCAGCAAATCCTAGAGGTGATTGCGCAGGTATCGTTTAAGGGGGCGGGGGTACATGATCGCCCTACTTCATTAGAAGCGCAAATCGTGCAAGATGCGGATCGCTTGGATGCTATCGGTGCGATTGGGATTGCACGTGCCTTTGCGTATGGGGGGCACAGTGGACAAGCCTTGCATGATCCACAACACACGCCTCATTTCCATGCGACTACCCTTGACTATCACACCACGCACACCACGACAATTAATCACTTCCATGAGAAGTTGCTCCTCCTCAAAGACCGCCTGAACACGCGCGAGGCGCAACGCCTAGCAGAGCGTAGGCATGCCACGCTGGTGGAGTTCTTGCGGGCGTTCCATGCTGAATGGGACTTGAGCGAATAGGACAAGCAGACACCCATTGAGCATGGGTGTCTAGCAGATATGCGTTAGTCTTTCTTGATGACGCGCTTCCACACGAACAACACAATCACTGCGCCCACAAACGCTGGCACAAGAGCAATCCTACCGCCGGGAAGGGGCAAGATTTCAAAGACGATCCCCCCGACGTAAGAACCCACCACGCCTAAAACAATATCCATGAGCAATCCTTGTTCTTTAGAAGTCCCCATGACACGGCTTGCGCCCCAGCCAGCGATTGCCCCGATAATCAAAAACCCAATCAAGTTAAACATGTTCATTCCCTTTGATGTGAAGAATAAGTCTGGCAAGTATAAAGTTTTGCCTGATGTCCTGCAACAATACTCTGATACGTGACAGCGTACAAAAACGTTTCAACCTCATTGGCAAAGCGTAGGGACATACGCCCCCACCCGATTTTATAGATTGGCGGTGGCTTCTGATAAGCCGTTCAGCCAGTCACGCAAGGCTGATAGATCGTGGTAATCGTCTTGGTTGAAAATGATGTGGGTGATGCCCAGTGGCGCATATTGATGGCACAGGTTGATAGCATCTTGTAAGCCACTTCCCTTCGTGCTTCCGCTGGCTAAAAGGGTTTTCTCAATGCTGTCATAGTCGCGCCCCAGATTGTCGCAATGCTGGCGCAGAACATTCAACTTGTGTTGAACGGTGGTCACGCCTTCTGCAAACAAATTGGTTGCATCTGCATATTGCGCCACCATGCGCAACGTTTTGTTTTCTCCTGCTCCGCCAATCATCAGCGGGGGTTGCTGGATGGGTAGCGGATTGTTGAGGGGTTCAGGTAAAGTGTAATGTTTCCCGTTGAAGGGGGTACGATCCCCTTTCCACATTTGATGAATGATTTGCAAGGTCTCCTCTAGTTGTTCAAAGCGTGTCTTGGTGGAAGGATAGGGAAAGCCCAAGCCCACCGCCTCGCGCTCATACCATGCCGCGCCCATCCCCAAGTAAGCGCGTCCGTTGGAAAGGGTGTCGAGGGTGGCGATTTGCTTCACCAAGAAGCCGGGGTGGCGATAAACTACGCCCGTCACCAACGCCCCCAACTTCACCCGTTGCGTCAAAGCGGCAAGATACCCCAACATGGTATATGCCTCCAACATCGGTTGATCTGCTCCCCCCACCATCTCCATTTGAAAGAAGTGATCCATCGTCCACAGGCTATAGAACCCTGCTTCTTCTGTTGCTTGTGCCAACTCGCGCACATGTTGATAGATGTTGGGATAGTTGAAATGAATGATTTGTAAACCAAGACGCATGTCATGTCCTCGTGAATTGTCTTACAAAAACGATCTTTCTACTTTAACCAATTTATCTACCACCCCACCATAAATTTACGATTGCCCCATAAAATGCCTGTGATAGCTCTCAAGTGGGGGCAAGTTGACATGTTTTGATAGCTTTTAGGGTGGACTGACACATTTTGAGAGGCGATTTATCTTATGATACTGTTCATATTCAATTGTGTAGCGAGAGGAATTTCTCATGCGTGTCGCAAGATTTTGGCGTAATCAAGCAAGTCGTTATCGCCTTGAAGGGGTACAATATCAAAATGGGCAAGTGAGCCTTGCCAACCGTGCCCAACCCATTGAACAACCCGTGGTGACTGCCCCCGTCAAAAAAGCCACCCAAGCGCAACTAGAACCTACCCACGCTTAAGCGTGATGAAAGGGGGGAAAACTTCCCCCCCATCCTCTACCTTATTTGGCAAGTGCCAATTGTTGCTGTTGATATTCCACGCGCTTGACCATGATGAGAATCATTGTGCCAACTATATAGGTTCAGTTCCTAGATAACTCCTATAAGCAGTAGCTTAGGGGGATATTGAGCAGGCATCTTGCGCCAGACTAGCGTCCGTGAGGTCTAATCGCCACACGTTCATGCCAGCGTGGTCTGCCAAGTTATGGAGGGTCATTCCGAGTGGCAAGGTAGACGGGTCAAATTGAGTCGGGTAGAGGTCGCGGTTAGGAATGACGGTGATGATATATCGCGCTTGATCTTCCAGCACACGACACCACGCCTGTTGAGGATTCGTCCAAGGATCAATCGCCAATCCCCCCACGCGATGTTGCAATAAATCCAAACGGAGCGGATAGCGATAGCGCGTTTCAATCCAAATCGGCTCATTGAGTTGCGCCCCATCGTCCTCAACCGCTTTCATGGCAAGGCAATAGGGGTCTGTTGTACAGGTCATGAGATGGCGCGGAACGATTAACGGGAGGCTTTGGCGCACCTCACGCCCAATCACCACGATTGCACCCAAGACCACCGCCAGCGTGAGTGATTGCACGCCAGCCTGATACCCACGTGAGGGAATGCCCACCGCCCCCAAACTTGCCAAGACCATCCAGAACGCAACCATTCCCAACACATAGCGCAATTCCAAAACGGTATACAACAGCGCAAGATATAGCACCATAGTGAGGGTGACAATCAACATGACCGCCCATAAGCGACGGTTGCTCCGTTGATGCCACATCACCCATAACCCACTCGGCAAGCATGCCAGCCATAACGGGGACAAGTTGCCATACATGTAATTGAGGCGATCGCGCCCCAACACGGTGAAGAACGGATACAACCAACGCACGTGATTCACCACAGCAGGGGGTGTCCATGCCTCCCCTATCACACTGGCTCGGTCGGTTGGATGTAAGCGAATGAATGGGGTGAATGGCTCGCCGAAGAATAGCCCATTGCGGATGAAATGAGGGATCAACACCACCACCCCACCTACCCCAATCCACACCAACGCACCGATTGCCTCACGCAATCCGTGCTTTAGCGAGTGTCGCGTGGTGACAAGCAACCATCCCACATAGAGCGAAAAGCTAAACCCTAGCAACGCCAGATAGGTTAGCTTGCTCAAGGTTGCCATGCCCACCATTGCCCCCACGAACATTAGGGCGCGTGGGGTGAGGGATGCGGGATCAAGTTGCAACAGAAACCACCACGCCAATAATGCCAACGCCATGCCCACCAAATCCGTCTTGCCGTCGGCGATGAGGTTGGTGAAAGCGGTTGAGGTGAACAAGATCGCCCAGATCATCCAGCGTGCGGACGGGGGCAACTGTAAGCGATGTTGCCCAATGTCCGCCAATAACACACCAATTGCCACCGCCACCCACCACATAAACAATCGACCCAATAACAGGTGTTCTGCCAATAGGTGAACCGCCATGTGTGCTTCAGCAATGAAACCACTCACTTCAAAGTGCGTCCAGTTGGGCATCAAGCTCCAATCCCCAGACAAGGCAACATACGATGGCATGAGCAAGTAGGTTGCCCCAGCATCCCACGTCACGGGCAAAATCACGCGGAGCGCGGTCAACCCGATCAGCGATAGCACCGCCACCATCAGCACGCGACCTAGCCAGCTTTCCGCGCGTAGCTCATGCCCGATGTAACCCACCGCTTGCACAAGCGCATGGCGTAGCCCCCAAACCTCTAGCACCCCCATCACGCCAAATAGCACCGATACCCCACCCACCACAACAGGGGTAAACCAACCTAGACTGATGAGAATACTCCACAACCAGCCCAAGCCCCCCACCCCCAAGATGAACGAGAGGGCAAGGCGTGCGCTGGTGGGAAGGGCATCTGTGTACTTCGTTAGGCGAAGCCATACTACGCCCATGCCCAAACAAGCGAGCGGATAGAATGCCAATAAGAGCGTCATGGTAGCTTTCCTTTAGGTGGTGGATAATCGCCCGCTCAACAAGATTGCCATGACTTCGCGCTGGCGTGCTTGTTGGTCGGGGTCATCAACATGGTAGAGTTGACGGACGGACATGGCAAATTGGGCGTTGGTGAGTTGTGCGCTCACCATCTGAAAACCCTGCCCCACTTCTCCTAAGGTCAAGCTGAACGGCAACTCGATCAATTCACCATACACGGTATAGCGCAACAGATCGTAACCGTCTCCTGTGGACACGGCATCTAGCCCACTCAACATCACATCCAGTTGTGCCTGCTCGGTGGTTGGCACGGCAGAGACCACGAACATCTGTTCGCCTTGCCGTGCCAGAAAATCGGTGACGCTGCCCGTATTGACCAGCATCACAATTGCCCCATAATCCGCCACCGTGAACCCTATCGGATAATCAAAGCTGATCCCGTAGCGATTGGTATAAGTTGGTTGAAGCGACTCCACCAACAAGGCAGGTGGAACATTGATGAAGGGCAAGCTAGAAAGTTCAGTGGGTTGCATGCCCACCGATGCCACCATCGGGAACAAGACGCGCTCATAGGTGGTCAAGTTGCTTTCACTATGAATGGCAATCACAAACACCGCCACTTCTTCAGGATTGATGAGCGTTGCCATCGTCACCACTTGCGCGGTAGCATCATACGAGAACGCCACGCCCACCCCATCAATCGCTAGGGCACGCACTTCTCCGCTACGGTTATCTCGCTCCAGTAGCGTTTCTATCACCCCCACAGCATCCCGCGCGTCATCGGGCAAGTTGGGCATCAATTCAATGGTGGTGTAACGGTCAATGAAGATAACGAGCGCGTCCACCAAAGAACCATCTGCTAACCCTAAAGGGTGGTTGGTGACAACATAGCCAAAGCCTGCCGAGTGTTCTACCGACCACCCTATGGGCATTTGGAGCGTCAACGCCAGATCAGTCAATTCCACTTCGTTGGTCATCAGGGAATAGCCTTGCTCATCCAAGAAAATCGGTTGCAAGGTTTGAAACATGGCATACACAATCTCTTCAAGATATTCAAACTCCCCCACTGCTGTATCAATAGAGGCATACCCCACTAGCCCATTGTTTTGAAAACTCACCACCATGCCACTAGAATAGCTCGATTCATAACGAATGAAGATGGCTTCGGTTTCGCCTAGCGTAACATTTTCTACCGTGTGAATGAGGGCAACGGTTTCGGCTGGGATGTGGGCAAGGTAGTAATCCGCTACCTCTTGATGCGTTTGCCCAATGTTGGCAAGGGTGGACTGTGAAAGCAAGGTGATGATGAACATACTCGGCACAAGCGTCTCTAGCTTACCGATGTTCTCTAGCGTTTGGCGAGCGTTGGTCAGGGTGAATAACCCGCCTGATTCTGCGGTTTCAACAGCGTACCAATCATCAGGATAGGTGAAGATGAAACCGGTTTGATAGGAGGCGTATTGTCGCGCTGACGGGGTGGATTGCTCTTCTTGTGCAAAGGCAACCGTTCCCCCTAACAACACCATCCACACCAAGATAATCATACGACGCATGATCTACTCCCCCTGCCCAGTTGAAGCGTTATGCCAGTACGGTACAGGCTCCCACTGTTGAGAATCACTGGCTTTGAAGAGGGTCTCTAGTAAAGCGAGATCGTTGTAAGTTTCAATCGGGGTGTTGAGGTGTGGGGTGCTATGTTGGATGGCATCGGCAAACGCTTCCAGCTCCTGCTTGATACCGTTTTCGCCCTCAAAGGTTTCGATGCCGTTTGCCGTCACCTGCTTGAGCGTATCGCGCATAACGTATAATTCTCCCTGTTCCCCCACAATGGTGAGGGGCTGGGGTTGGTGTGTACCCACTTTATACGTCACCGCATGCGTGCCCACCAAACCATCAGCAAAGGCAAAACAGGAAACCATCGTATCGGGGATAGATGCCCCATGTAAGCCATTGTTGATGGTCTTACTGCTAACCTGTAGAGGATTGCCTAACACGCTTCGCCACCCTGCCAGATGATGAATCCCCCCATCTAGGATGAACCCACCTTCAAATTGGGGATTGGCTCGCCACTCGGTCTTGATGTAGGGACTGTTGGCAACATACGAATAGACCGCCCAATGTGCCATACGTGGCGTTCCGATGATGCCGTCCTTCAACACATCATGCGCCTTACGAATGCCCTCTCCGTAGCGGTAGTTTTCTGCCACCATCCACACTTGTTGAGGGATGGTTGACCATTGCTCAATCAACGCGCGTGCCTGTGCGGTGGTGGCGGCAATTGGTTTTTCGCTGATGATGTGCTTGCCTGCTGAAAGCGCAAGCGCGATGGACTCCGCCAGCATGGGAATAGGCAACAACACATCCACCGCATCTAACGCAGGATGGGCTATAAAAGCGTGGAGATCGTGGTAGACCTGAGCAGGGCGGGGCAAGAGTGCGTTGAGCGCGTCGGTGGAGGCTTGGCTTCGGGCACACACGGCGACCACCTCAAAGCGATCTGCCAGACGCAACAAAGCGGGAACGTGTTGCTTTTGGGCAAAGATGCCCGCTCCCAATAACCCGATTCGGATTTTATCCATACCGCAATCTACCTTCTCTTGAACTCATAATCGACAAAAAGATTATAATCGGTCTGGCAAGGTTATAGCAGGTAGTCTGTTAGAGAAAGCGTTGTGTAGAATTCCAGTCAGTATGATTGATGGGGGTACCCCGTTGGGGACGCATGGCGGAGATTCCCATTCTATAGAATGTGGTTGCTCCACCACGCGCCCTAGATTAGCGTTTAAGCCAACGGTTGATCTTATCTTGTAACATGTTGATTCTAACCGGCTTGCTCATGTAATCGTCCATCCCTGCCGTAAAGCATTTCTCGCGGTCGCCCTGAATAGCATTCGCAGTCATGGCAATGATGGGGATATGGTTGCCGGTTTCTAGCTCAATCTCACGGATGGTTTGGGTGGCGATATACCCATCCATCACTGGCATTTGACAATCCATCAAAATCAAGGGGTAACGCTTAGGGTCTTCTTTGATGAGTTGAACCGCTTTTGCGCCATCATCCACAATGTGGACATTATAACCAAGCCGTCGTAATTGCTCGCGCGTGAGCACTTGATTGGTGCGATCATCCTCCACCAACAAGAGCGTGAGCAGTTCTTCATCCCCCGCCCCATCTAACGGAAGCACCAGCTTCTTGCCTTTGGGGCGTGTCTTGTTAATCACTCGATCCAACGTTTGATAGAGATCATCGAAGCGTAATGGCTTGGTGAGATAAGCGGCAAAGCCCAACTCAATAGCAGACTTCGCTTTATCGCGTGAATCGTGCGCGGTCAACGCAATCATGGTTAGATGATCGAATAGTGGATTGGCGCGGATGATCCGCCCTAGCACAAACCCATCCATCTTCGGCATCGAAATATCCAAGACAATCGCATCATAGTACCCAGCATTGTTGGGTTGATTGAGGACATTTAACGCCTGCTCCCCATTTTCACACTCGGTAACTTCACACCCCCATGAAGTGAAGTATCGCCTCAGAATAAAGCGGTGCATGCTGGAATCATCCACCACCAATAGATGCGCATGAATGGGTAAGCGTTGTGGTTCGTTGGGTTGCGAGCTGGCAATCTTCAAGGTGATCTCAAATAAGAAGGTTGAACCTTTGCCGAACTGGCTTGATACGGCGACCTCCCCCCCCATCAATTGGACAATGCGCTGGGTGATTGCCAAGCCCAACCCCGTCCCACCATAGCGGCGTGTGTTGGAATTATCCACTTGGGTGAAGGGAATGAAGAGCAATTTTTGCCCCTCTTCAGAAATGCCTATGCCCGTATCCGCCACAGAAAAACGCAAAAGCACTTCGCTATCGGTTTGTAGCTGACGTTCGATGCGCACCGTCACCTCCCCTTGATCGGTGAATTTAATGGCATTGCCAATCAAATTCATCACCGCTTGGCGAAGTCGGTTGGAATCTCCCATCAGGTTATACGGAATGTCCGGATCAATATACAGCATCAACGCTAACCGCTTTTCATTAGACTTCACAGTGAGCGTATCAATGATGCCTTCAATGAGACCGCGCAAGTTGAAGTCGATCACGTCTAAAATCATCTTGCCCGCTTCAACCTTTGAAAAGTCCAAAATCTCATTGATGAGGTTGAGGAGGGTATGCGTCTCACTGTTCACAATCGTGGCATATTCGCGTTGTTCATCATCTAAATCGGTGTACAGTAGCAACTCGTTCATGCCCATGATGGCGTTCATCGGCGTTCTGATCTCATGGCTCATGGTTGCCAAAAAGTCTGACTTCACACGAGAAGCCTCTAACGCTTTGTCACGTGCAATGGCTAGGTTACGCTCAATCTCTTTTTGCTCGGTAAGATTGGTCAACACGGTGATAATGCCATCCACGCGCTGGTCACGTTGGCGCGGAACGGAGGTGACTAAGGCGTACATCAGCCTGCCACTGGGTGGAGACAACATGAGTTCATACTTGACGGACTCCCCTAGTAGGCTTTGTTGAGTCTTCTGCATGAACAAGGTTTTATCAGCTGGCTCACGGATGAAGTTTACAAAAGGTATCCCGTTGATCTGTGTTTGATTTAATCCCACAAACTCCGCAAACTGGCGGTTGGCATATTCGATATGACCGCTGGCATTGGTGATGACCAGTGCCTCCCCCATCGTTTGCATCACCTGATACGCCAGATCATGTTGAATGCGCAACTCACGCTCTACACGATTGCGCATTTGAATTTCAGAAAGATTGCGCTCATTGGACAAACAGGCTGAAACCGAATTGGTGAACTTATTGATGAGCGAGCTAATCTGGGTGAAGGTCTTACGCGAAAAACCATCCGCCTCTTCAAAGGTATACAATTCTAGTAGCCCAATCGTTTGCAAGGGATAGAGTGCCACGCTTCCTTGTGTGAAGTATTTGCGGTTGAGGCTGACGGTGTAGCCTTGTTCGCGGGCATCAAAAGTCAACGGGCGGTTGTGGTTTAATTGTAAAAAGAGAGGATGATCGTCAGGCAAGGCGGTGACATCGGAATACAGTTGTGGGATTGAGTAGATCAAGGTAGCGTGATCGTGCGCTAGTTTATGGGGGAGGTATTCGTTGTAAATCCAGATGGCGGCATACGCTAGGTTCTTGCGAGCAACCAACACCTGCAAGAACTTCTCACAGTTTTCACGTAGGTCTAGCGACGTTCCAATAGCAAGCGAAAGCTCATACAACACCACAATATCTTCTAAAATCATTGGATTAGGAATAACCATATAGCACACTCACCACAATAGTTTTATTGAAAAATTCCAAGTATCCTGTCCCATACGAAGCAATCTCTCCCAACACTAACGCCCCCGACGGAACGAGATTGGGCAGGCTTTGCTGAATGACCGCCAACTCTTCGCTGAAACGTTCCTCTAAAAACAACCCACGTGAAACGCAATCCATCACCAAACAACTATGCACCTTATCGGAAGGCAATTGTTGATGTGCATCAGTTGCGCACCTTTGCGCCATCTCAATGAGGGATTGAGCGTTCCCCTTGAGGATGTAAAGCACCGCATTCTCTGGCACTTCTCCCACACAAACCAACCCCCCTTCTTCAGTGGTGCGGACAGGATCGCGCACGATCTTCTCCACCCCTTCTTTGTAGATGCCAAATGGATATGCCTTAGCAAGGTCAAAGAAGTTTTTGGAGGTGAGTTTCTGCTGGCTATCCGCCTCAACGGTTGCCCGATACACATTGAACGCATTGTCCCAGTTAAGCTCATAGATGATATTGCGCTCAGTACGGGTGGCAACAAAAGGACCCATGATCTCTTCCCAGCCATGTCGCACGCCAATGCTGGCAGACATCTCTAAGAATACAATCAAGGCGGCATTCTCATATAGACCGCTATGATCGAACAAACAGGGCTTCTGTTGTAGGCTCAACGACCCCGCCCCCCCGCCGAAAAAGCGCAATTGATTCCCCAAGCTATTGTATAACCCAGACATGAATGTACCGATGTACGGGGAAAGCCCATCAACCAGCACCAACGCGCTGGGCTTTTGGTGCAATTGGTTGCTCTTCTCCAGTATAGAAGGGAAAACTGCAAAATCATGATAGTAGTAATTCATGTTGCGTACCAAGATCGGCGTGGTCATGGTTATCAATGGCAGGGCAAGCATCCCTTCCGTGTAGTGGTGTACCCCATGTATCAATGACGGAAACACCCCGCCACAAAAACGAATGCCCTTTTGGTTGAGTGCGCCAATCAACTCACCCAAGCCGGGCGCGTTGCTCTCTGCCACCAACAATAACCAGACCGTGTGCTCAGCCTGTGGAAAGGCTTCTAACCGTGCGACAATCTCATCCGTGCGTTGTGTGGTGATATACATCAATAATCCTTTCGTTCAGTCTAGCAGACTATCCGTTCGTGGCGGAATCAAAGGAAGCAACATGGGGAATTGTTGAGTGAGAAATTGTAAGAACGCCAATGCCACCGGGGTTAACGGTCGCGTCTTGTCCCACAGTAACTTCAGCTCCCGTTGCAAAATCAAATCGCGCAGTTGCACACGATGTAAGAAACCACTTTGCAGGTGTCGCTCGATGGAATACGAAGGCATGATTGAAAAGCCCATCCCACTCATCACCAATTCTTTGATCGCTTCTGGATTGTCCGATTCTGCTACAATATGTGGGTGAATACCACGCTCCCCTAAAATCTTATCAAACCAGCTGCGGGTTTTGCTCCCCTTTTGGCGTGTGATAAAAGCCTGCTGATGCAGTTGTTGCGCCTCGATGGTAGGAACACCCCACCATGGATGGGACTGCCCCACCACAACATAGAGGGCAATGGACTGTAAGGTACAGATTTGTAACCGCTCTTGGCGTTCTAGCTCCCCTTCCAACTCCCCTTCAACCAGACCCAAGTCAGTACGGTTATTCAGGACTTCATCAATCACTTGGGTGGTGACACCCGTATGAAGACTGGCGATGAGGTTTTGATGGTCGTTTTGAAACTGTCGTGTCCACTTAGGAAGCAAGTAGACCGTTACACCGGGAGTCCCCCCAATGCGTACCTGCCCCACCGTCAAATGGCGCACATCCGTTAAGCGCACTTCAGCTTCGGCAACAAGGCGCAAAATCTGCTCGGTATATTGTTGGAGGAGTTTACCCCCATTGGTTAGCTCCACACCGCGCCGTAACCGCTTGAACAAGCGTATACCCAATTGCTCCTCTAGTTCTTGGATGTGCCTACTAACTGCTGGTTGCGATAGATGCAACCGTTCTCCTGCCGCACTAAAACTTCCTTCGTGGGCAACAACAGTGAAGATTTCGAGTTTACTCAGCTTAAGCATAATGATTACACAAAATTATCAGTCAATCGTCTTTCTATCTTACAAGAAATCTTTGTTATATAGGAAATAAACCAACAATGTAAAACTCATAACAAATACAATGTCAAATCTTTAACCCTAACAGATGTTAAAGTTAGTGCATTGGTAAGAGTCTGTGGGAGGGATGTGTCAAAAATAGAGGTGAAAAGTAGCCAATAGACCGGGTAAAAAGATGGTTGAGTGTGGGGTAATTAGACGTTTGAGGGGGTGATTTTCGGGTTATAGGCGTGGCTTACTAAAGCAGGTTATGCGGATTAAAAAGTAGGTAGGTTAGGTGGGGTAGGAGATGGCTTTTAGGGCGGGGGATTGGTGTGCCATTCATGATGTAGAATGAAACGCACATCAATCTCCTGACCGCTGACATCCTTCAGCAGGCGACGTATCAGCCTACTCACACGCACCGTTAGCTGTTCAGTCTGATGGCGCGTTTGGGTGACAAACCAATACTCTAAGCGGTTGTCCTCGCTGAACAAATCCACCAGCACCACATCCCGAATGTATGTCTTATAACTTTGCTCCCCCAAGTGCAACTTTAGATGGGTGCAAACCGTATCCCAATGCCCTTTTTCCTTGCTGGTAATTCTGGAACTGACGGCTACTTTAGGTTTACTATTCCCCCAACCGATCCATTCGGTATTGTCATAGTCGTTGCTGGGGTAGGAAGGTGCCTGCGGAGATGCTATGTCGGGTGTCGGCTGGGCAACTAGCTCATTGGCTAAAGCAGAGACTACGTAATTCCAATGCACTGCACGATTGATACAACGATCTAATACCGCCTTCATGGAGCTTTCCCCCAAGGTGCGCTGATAATCGTGCAACTTACGCTTGATCGAATGGCTTATTTTGCCGAAGTGAGTTTCATACGCATGGAAGAAAGACGGAGGTTGGGGGGTGTGGCGCGTTGCGTGCGCGGTGGCTTTCTTGTCCAACTTGAACCCATATTTTTCTTTTAACCAAGTGCTGAACTCTGTGAACAGGGCTGGTTCATTGACCCGATAGTAAGTCGAATTTCTCCCATTGGGTGCCATGCGAACGGCTGTTTCTATTCCGACTGACCACAACGTGCGCTTAAATTTTTCTACTCTGGAATCCCCCCGTACCACGCGCCAAACTTGGTAGGGGCTAAAGCGAATTTCTTCATTCCATTCGGCATAGGTTTTATGAAACCAACCGTCTTTGCTTGTCGCGCGACCTGACCAGTACAAAATCTGATTGAGTAAAATGGCGGCGTTGTGATCCCCACCAAAGAAATCAACAATGGCTATATTTGCTAAAAGTACCCGTCGGCTACCCGTTACCTCATAGACGAGGGATTCAACCCGTTGGCGTATTTCCTCTAGGAACTTGGGATTGTCGCCATCAAATGCCCCATCAAATGGATAAGGGGTGGCAATTGGTGAAGGTAGTGTTTGTTCTGCCATCAGTTATTCATCTATCTGTTGCAGACTTTGTGGTGGAAAACCGCTTGCAATTTATGTTCTTTTTGATAAAATTGCTAGTTAACAGAAACGGTGGTCAAACGTAACTGTACTAAATTAAGTGATTAGTAATTGGTAGTGTGCCCGTTGAGTTGCCACCAGAGCATCGGTATCAGCGGGTTTTTCTTTTATATAAGATCACCCTAAACCCAATAACGACTACCTTACCTCATCCCTAATTTACACTGCTTTTCCACATGATAAGCCCTCGCCTGCAACACTCCTTTCTATATGCTCACTTGGTTTTGATGAAAAACAACATGTTAATGATACAGTTTTGGCAGTATAACACACCTTCTTTTTTTTTTCAACCGACCACTGAATTGTTGAAAATGCTTAAATTACCATTGGCAATTTGCAAAAATTAGGTTGCTACTCGCGTAGGCTATGCTAAACTAACCACAGCTTTCTTAGATACATGCGTCACATAGACGTTTACAATTTTTTTCGGTTTTAGTGCACATGAAACCCACCTTGCGCCAACAATGTGGGTTTTGTGCTTTATATTGCACAACACCAAAACCGATTAGTGAATAGTATACGCATACTTTTTATTGCTTGTAAAGTGACAAAATTAGATTTTATGTTCTAAATAATAAACATTTGTATAAAACGGTATGGTAGCCTATCCAGACAAGGGATCCCCCTGCTGGATAGGTGCGTACTGGCTAGGCTTGGCGACGGTTGCTATAGGCGGATAGGGCGGCTGTCAGCTGTTCCAGCGTCCATTTTTCTTGAAGGGCAACTCGTAGTAATTGTTGTTCAGTTTGGGGGGCGTTGCCACCAATTGGCGGATCAGAGTCTAAATTGGTGGGGAAGGAATATCCATTTGCCACCGCCGCCACCAAGTGGTTCAACTCCTGCTCCGTTAGGGTTTCTTGCTCCAAGCGAGCGAGGAGCGTTGGATAGACGGTTAGCACCATGCGCGTGGTGTTGACCGTTTCCATCGTGCGCCCAAAAGCGGAGGAAATTTGCACCAAGTTAGCGATGCGGTCGGATGCGGATTGATTGGAGCCGGCTCCATGAAATAACGCCGGACTAAAGAAAATCATATCCCCTTTGCTGAGGGGCAATTGCACTTTGTGTTCTTGGAAGTACGCATCAAACGCGGGCAACGTGTAGGCTTGATAGCCTGCTTTCAATTGATGCGAGTATGGCAGAAGCAACGTGGGACCGGTTTCTATGGGCATGTCAGTGTGGGCGATTGCCCCCTGCAAGGTCAAGTATTGTGACATCACTTGAGCATGGGCGGGGAAACGTGTCACGGTGCTGGCGGATTGAAAGCCTAGATGATAATCGCGGTGGGTGGACTGCGCCTTGCTTCCCGGCTTTACATTGTTGACTTGCGCGGTGATCTGATAGAACGGACCCAACCATGATTCACTAGCGATTGCTAAAACGGAATTGGTGTAGTAGTCAATAAATAGGTTGGGGTCTTTTAGGCACACCTTTTCAATCGCGTTCCAGATGCGCTCATTCTTGCCGAAGTGATCCCCCTGCCCCTGCCCTTTCGCTTTCTCCTCCGCCACGATGGCGTGAAACAAAGCAGTTGAGCGATCAATGATGGAGGTATTGGGATAGCCTTGTTTGACCACAAACACGCCGGGTCCTTGTCGTAAGGCAAGACACCACTCCGCTTTCAAACGTGCTTCATCTTCTGCATTGTTGAGTTGGCTTCGCACGGTATCCCCATCATAGATGAGGATTTTCTTCTCAACCGCCATGGCTAAAGGATAGTCCGCCAACTGAGTGGTTTGAGAGCAAACCGCGTCTAGGTCTTCTACTCGCAAGTCTTCTGCCCCAAAGTAGGCGGGCTGAACCGATAAATAATCTTGTTGTGTCATGTTGTAATCCTTGAAGCAATAATGTTAATCTAGGGGTATTCACTTGCTATTATATGATGATTTCAATTGAGTTGATGTGTCAAGCGGTGATTTATGAATATAGGGGGGTATACTGGGAATAGGAATGTTAACTCAAACCTAACCTTGCTTTTGTTGCAACACTTCCTTAAATATGGTAAAATATGTTAACATGTTAAAATGAAAGGTTAATGATAATGCAAGGCACACTCAATGAACAATCTCTCGGTTTGATTGATGCAATCCGCACAGCTGGGGGGATCACGGTATATGTTTCTCGGCAGGCGATTGCTCGGTCAATGGGCAAACCTCGCCTAAGCGCGTCGGATACTGCGGTATTGGATTTGCTGGCTTCTTTGGGCTACATCGAGCGTGAAGAGCGCACCACCAGCGCACCTTCCGGCTACAAGATTGTGTATCGCGTGAGTGATAAACACATGCAACTTGTCCAGCAAAAAATTCAACAAGCGTCTTAAATCTTTGCCACACTCAAGGAGAGTGCTTCATGTATGTTGTTACGATGCTCAATGAAAAAGGTGGGGTGGGTAAGACGACCCTCTCTACACACATCGCCGCGGGTTTGGCGGTTAAAGGCTATCGGGTGGTTCTGGTTGATAGTGACCCACAAGGTCATGCTTGCTCGGTTTTCGGGCTGAACCCTGAGCCAGGGTTATATAACTTATTGGTACGCAATGCGTCTTTTCGAGATGTCTTGCGTGGCATTCCATCGGAGATTTATGCCCCACGTTCTATGCCCGCCAAGGGGACGCTTGCCATCATTCCATCCAATGTAGAAACGCGCAATATTGCCGCCATGATTAGCAACGTGTTTGCCGTTAAGCAGCGCATGGATGAACTAGCTAACTTTGTGGACGTGGTGATTTTTGATACCTCTCCCACGCCCTCGCTGTTGCATGGTGCAATCTATGTTGCCACCGATGGGATGCTCTATCCTACAGAATTATCCGCCCTTAGCTTTCAATCGCTGGTTGAAAGTTTTAGCCATCGTGAGGCATTCGCCAAATCGCGCATTGGCTTGGGCTTGAGGGATATTCAAACCTTGGGGATCATCCCCACGAAAACGCGCCTGAAGACGATAGAGCATAGCGAGAACTTGAAGATGCTGGAAGAACGCTATGGGGATTTGGTGTGGGAGCCTGTTGCCCTCAGCGTGACTTGGGAAGAGGCTTCTATGCAGAATCGAACGGTCTTGAACTATGCCCCGGATAGCTCTGCCGCACAGAGTGTATGGTGGTTAGTGGCTCGCTTTGAAAGAGCCATTGCCCAAACAGTAGCCTAAAAGAGTGAATAATCCATGACTAGAAAACGTGATGCAAAACGTACCTTTGGCGAAAGTAGCAACTCCTTCATGTCGCTTGAGGAACTCTCGGCGATGGGCTATGGCGACTTAGGCGGACTTTCCACCGGGCAGTTTATGAATGCCAGCCCCATTTCCATCTTCAAAATTACGCCGGATGCCTTACAACCGCGCCGTGCCATTCCGTTGAATGTGCGCCATCTTTGGGACGGCAATCCCCAGAATCTTCCCGAACTGTTTGAACTTTGGGTGCAACTCATCCAAGATGAACGCGCCATGTTGGGGGTGATGGAGTCATTCCGTTTAGAGAGTTTCTTTGAACGGGGAGGGCAAGAAGCAGAGCCTGAACACGCCTTTGGGCATGTACGTTCTGCCAGCGTGACCGAAGATGCCCTCTTCAAAATTGTTGAATTGGCGGTATCCATCTGGCATCAAGGCTTGACCAATCCAATCACGATTGCACAAAAAGAGGGGGACTCGTATAGCATTGAAACAGGCGAGAGGCGTTGGCTGGCGTTTCATTTGTTGAACGCGCTGGGCATTGTTTCCGCTGTGGATGGGCGCGATCGCTTTGAACAAATTCCAGCTCGCACGGTGGAGCAGGTCAACGTTTGGCGACAAGCCGCCGAAAATGGCGCACGCGATAATCTGAATGCGATTGGTCGAGCGCGACAGTTAGCACTCCTCCTCATGGATACCTTGACGGCAGAAGGCGCGATCTTTACCCCAGCTAGTGACTTCACCCACGAACAAGACTACTATGCTCAGGTGGCGGATGGAAATGATTATCGAATCCCACGCGGGCAAAGTGATTTATTTTTGGTGGCGATGGGCTTGAAGAATCCGCGTCAACTGCGAGACTATCGCGCGTTGTTGCGGATTCCGCGCACCCTGTGGGAGTTCGCCGATGACCATAATTTGACCGAGGGGGAAATGCGCAAAGCGAATTACGCCTCCCCAACCGAGTATGATTATCTACAAGTTTCTGCACCCATTGAAATTGCTACGCCATCCACCCCTCCCGTGAAAGCCCCAGAAGAGATGCCCCGCAGTGTCCCTATACCGGAATCTCCTCTCAAGCTCGGCAGGATAGTGGTCTATGGTAGCCCACAATACTTCACTGAAACGCAGCGCATCTTCAAGCATGTGGGCTTTGGTGATCGTAGCTTCAATCAGTTGGCACGCCAGCGCATACAAGAGATGCGCGGGTTGTTAGATGAAATTGAAGCCCGCTTAGATGAGCTAGAATAACGATACCGTCCCACATGGGGCGGTATCATCCCCCTTTTTGTCTGCTTTATTTTCGTGAAGGATAGGGATGAAACAATGCGGCGTATGAAGCAAGGACTCCCCCACCCAGCCTATAGGCGTTCACTCTAGCAATGAGATACTTATACGGTTGTATAACCGTGCTTACACCGTACAAGCACGGTTAATCGCTGAACACGGGCGTACATTTATCCCAAGTCACGGGGAATAGGGAAATAAAAACCACCTCGTTGGAGGTGGTTCAGCGGTTGGGAGGGCAGGCTTGGTTTTAGTTGGGTGTTTCTGGTTGGGTAGGGGGGATGGGGGATGTGGTGAAGGTATCAAAATTCCCCAATCGGAAATGGATGTACTGGTAGATTTGTTTGGCAACATCCAACCCTTTATGACAGGACTCTAAACCTTTGAAGTGTGGCGAAGAGTTCACTTCGCAGATTTTGAAATGATCCCCATCAAAGAGCAAGTCAACCCCACTGATGTCTAACCCAACAATCCGCGTTGCCTCCAGTGCCAACAACTCGATCTCATTGGTGAGGGGATATTGTGTGGTTGCCCCACCCCGTGCAACGTTGGCACGGAATCCCCCATCTGTTGCACTGCGTTGCATACAACCGATCACACGCCCACCTACCACGACGACACGCAGGTCACGCCCACGACTACTGGAGATGAACTCTTGCAAGATGATGTTGTGGTTAGGGTGAGAGGATTCGATAAAGGTCATCATGTCTTCAAAGTTGTTGCGGTCATCGCTCAAATACACACCCGACCCAAGCGAGCCGATCAGCGTCTTCACGACCACAGGAAAACCTAGTTGCTTCTGCACCAAGTCAACGTTAACGGGGAACTTGACCAACATTGTTTTAGGAACAGGTAGGTTACTTGCCGCTAAAACCTGTTGCGTATACAGCTTGTCGCGCACCACTTCGATGGATTGTGCGGTGTTCAATACGCGCACATTCAAGCGTTCAAGGTGGCGGATGACTGCTAAGGCAAAGTATGATGTGCCTGCGCCCATGCGTGGAATCAAGAAATCCGGTAGGGGTGTCACCTGCCCATCAAGCAGGATACTTTTGCGATCATCACGGGTGACGATCAGCTCAAGTTGCTCTGGCTTGACGATCTTGAGTTCGATGTTCTCTCTTGCTGCTGTTTCAACAAAACGACTTATTTCATAATCATCTTTAAGTTTTTCTTCATTGGATTGCTTGTATAAAATCCATCCACGCATGATCTGGCTCCGTAAAGGGGTTGAAACAATGGGTACTATTTTACCTCATAGAGTGACATAAATTCTGCGTATGTGCTACAGGTTAAAGATAATTTCATGTTAAGATCGCAATAAGAACTTCTTTGTCTTTTAATCTTGACTGCCACTCTATACCGTCCCATGTGGGACGGTATCATCTAATCCTTAAACCATAAACTGAGGTCAAGGCGTTGTTCAGTCAACAACAAGCGTAAGGCGGATGAATATAAATTAAGGTAGTCAGCAATCAATGCTTGAACGTTAATGCCACTGCTTTTTGCCGCTTCAATCCATGTGGGCAGGTTCAGGGCAAGGTCACGTGGATCACCTGCTCCATCAAAAAATGCCATGCGTACCAAGTCTCGTCTACAGTAGATTTCAGGATGGTCGCCCTCTATGATGTATTCAATGGCGAAGTTGAAGTGGTGAATGAGGTTGATGTGTCCCACCACCTTCTGGCGGATTAAGGCGCGTTCAACCTGTGAAGTGTGTGGATTCATAAAAATATGAATCAGCTGTTCCATATTGGGGCGGGCTAGAATGGGGTCAACGGTGTCTTTTACCGCGTAGTATAACGATTCAATTTCAACCCGATTCGACATGATTCCTCATTTACCTTAGATTAGGATATGATGCAATTATAACATTATGGCATCATAAAATCAGGTTATAGAGATTGAAATTCTTCTGTTTTCTGCTTGTGTAAAATGGTCATTGCGTATGGGAGATCATTGATCTTGTTAGGCAATGTTCCTGCTTGAATGCTTAGATCAACCCTGTATAGAATGTGATTGATCTCTTCATAAGAATGGACAATCCGAAAGTTCAGGTTCAAAATGCGAGCAACCGTCGCTGCCATGAAACTCCCTAGCTTATTGTGTTGGCGCGTATTCACGAAGAAGAGCCACCCTTTAAGCGTAGTTGGTTTAATCTTGGTCAAGACGGCAAGAGAAGGAACAGACGTATTATGGGTTGTGTCTATGATGATGTGTGGGGTTGGTATCACTATAGGGTGTTGGTCAAGTGACATCAATTCTAAAAACTCTGCATCACTAACCCGACCCACAAAACTAACCAATGTCACCTTTTCTTGGGCATAGATACGTACCTCGATGGGCATTGTGAGTAAACCTCTAAATCTCTTGTATCTATGCTTATTATAAAACGATGGGGTGACTAGGTAAATGAAAAATGTTTAACACTTACCTAAGTATGTAGATCACCTTAATCTTGATGCGCTTGCGCAATCCCCAAGTCAATGGGGATATAGTTCCAAATGGGGATATGTTCACCATGTAAACGCGCATGAATTAAAGGGGTGAGTAGTTCACCATAGCGTTCCGGATGGTAGATGGTGGAGGCAATGAGGCGGGTATCAGGTTGTTTCAACTCATTCAACAACACGCTATCGGCAGCATGACCAACCGTAACAAAGTCCTGCTCGCGTCCCTGATCTTTTACCACGTCCAGCATGGCAAGCGTGGTCTCCGCATTGAAGCCAACCCCCAGCACGCGGTGGTGGGTTGCCCAGCGTTCCATCAGTGGGGCAAAGCGTTGAATGGTGGTACTGCGCACGTTGGCACAATCCAGAAACAAGATTTGATCTTTGGTGAGGTTTAATCCATTTGTGAGTTCGGCGACGGCATAGGTGATGCGATCCTTGAGTGCCTCCAATACTCGCGCATCCACCAACGCCACCACACGATCAAGCTGTCCACCCCAATTCTTTTTTACCCATTGAGTAGCAAACTTGCCTGCTATCCTCCCACCTTGCGCATTGTTAGGTCCGAAGTAGTAAGTCATCGAGATGGGAATATCAAGCGCGATGATCGGGATAGGGAAGAGCGCGGTACGCAGGTCGTTGCCGAAGCGTTGGTTAATGTGGAAGATGATCGCCAGATCAACGCCCATTGCTTTGAACTCATTGGCGTGCTGTAGTGCCAGCTCATCATTGTGTTGGTTATCACGCATAATGAGTTCGATGTCCGTATATTGGGACAGTGCCTTTTTAAGAGACTCTTTTACAGTGATGGCATAGTCACTGGTTTCATCCAAGTTTGAAAATCCGACACGATAAACCATGGTAAACACCCCAAATAAAATAAAGACCTATTGCTGATTATAGCGTAGTCGTTATGATATAAGTCATTCTTTCTTAATTCTTTATGGATTTTCCATTAAAACCATTCGCATGACCTATCGCCTTCCTAGACTATTGAATAGTATCGTCGGGGGATTGCCTCCCATCTTTTGGTTGATCTTTGTGGGTACATTGATTAACCGCATCGGTTCTTTTGTGCGCCCCTTCCTCACCTTGTTTCTGATGGAACAGGGGGCTTTTTCTGCCACTCGCGCCAGCTGGACGGTGGTTATCTACACGTTTGGTTTGTTGATGGCACACCCCATTGGAGGTTGGATGACCGACCGCTTGGGGAGGCGCGTCACCTTGTTGTGGAGCTTCTTTGGAACAACCGTGTTCATGATGCTTTTCCCCCTGATAGAACACCCTATTTTGATGATGGCTTTCGTCTTGCCGTTGGGGTTCTTCACCGATTTGTATCGCCCCGCAGTCAATACCATGATCGCTGACGTTGTTCCCCCAGCGGATCGCCAGCGAGCGTACTCGCTCAATTATTGGGTGATTAACTTCGGATTTGCTGTCTCTGGGGTGCTGGCAGGCTACGTGAGTGGGTATGATTCACGTTGGTTATTTTGGATTGATGGCGTAACTTCTTTGGCGTTTGGCATCCTCATCTGGTTTGCTATTCCCGAAAGCCACCCATCCACCCAGAACGTCCGCCCCGTCACTAGCCCACCCTCTGCCCATGCTTTGAAGGTGCTTTGGGCGGATCGCCTATTCATCGCGCTGGTATTGCTCTCTTTTAGCAGTGCGCTGGTTTTTCAACAGATGTTCACCGCGCTTCCGATCAGCATGAAACTAGATGGCTTAAGCGATCAGGCATACGGGTTGACTTCCGCAATGAATGGCATCGTGATTATTCTGTTGGGGTTTGTCTTTGTGCGCTGGGTGGCTGGGCGTTCTGTTGTTCGGACGATGGCATTGGCAACCGTGACCATCGGCATTGGGTTTAGCTTGTTTGCGGTGGCAGATACCACATCGGTTTACATCTTGGGGATGGTTATTACCAGCATTGGGGAGATCATTGCCCAGCCAGTTCAATCAACCTTCGCTGTCACCCTTGCGCCCCCAGAGAAACGCGGGTTATACGTGGGGGTTTATGGGATGTCCTTCGGGTTGGGCGGATTTGTCTCCCCAATTATCACCACCTACATTCTCTCGATGGGCAACTTGAACGGGTTGTGGTGGGGGTGTTTGGTGATTGGCATCCTCGGCGCGGTGGGCTATCTGCTGATTGCCGAGCCACTGCGTCGCCGAGGGTTTTCCTAATCGGATAGGAAGGTCGCTGTTGGAATGGCAAGCGCATCACTGGCGCGTTGAGAGTGTTTGCGTAGCCATTCCCCAACCAAGTGATGCCCCACAGCAAACCCTGCATACGGCGAAAGCCCGAAGGTAGGGTATCCTGTTTGGGCAATGCGCTCATCCCCATATAGACAAGCGGCAAGCGTGGGGGCGTGCGTATGCGCTAGGTAAGGTTGCATCACCTCATAGGAGTAGGCAAGTTCTTCATCATCCAGTGCCAACGGAAGCGGGGCGCGTTCCTCCCCAATGCGGACGGGTTGACTATACACATTGTCGTATACATCGCTATAGCTTGCTTCTCCGCGCCATTGGGCAATCTGTTCTAAGGCATCCTCCCAGTCTGCAGGAGGAGCATGTACCACCCCCCAAGCAGGATGTTGGCTAGGGGGTAATGCCTGCATCAAGTAGTGAGATGCCAACCCCTCCGTCACCAAACAATCGCCAAGCGTGCGAAACGCTTGATTAGATGTGTAAGCCTGTCGCAGGGTGTGGATAACCCCACGTGCCAGCGCATAGTCCAAGCGTTGCAAGTTGAGCGGGCTATACCAGAACTGGATGAATAGCACCCCTGCCATGCCACCAAAGCAGGTTAGCCCAAAGTTATGCGCCATCAATGAACGGTTACACGGATCACCATGCGCCAAGTGACAGGTGATCTGTTCAAGAGGGGGATGGGTGAACGCGCTCACCAACACAGCGAGGCGATCATGTATGTGGCGAAAGATGTCCAACCGCTCATATTGTTCAAATAACCAGCGTGAGCCTTCAATGGGGCGCGTGGGGTTGAACATGCCCCAGCCTTGCCTGCCTGCCACCAACTTGAATCCATCCCATTGTATGGCTTCGTAAACGTCTAATCCTGTTTCGTGTTGATGGGCTTGTTTGCTCAAGTGGGTATAGAGATGGCTATCATTGAGGAATAGTTGCTGCGCCAGTTCAAGGCGGTCTTTGGGTTTCATCTCCAGCGTATAGAGTGGTTTCAACTCATAGAGGGTGGGTGGAACAACAATGCGAATCATGGGGATCAACTTGGTAGGTTCGGTAGGTAGAATGATGACCACTAACTTAGATGAGAATAGAGTAGCCTTGC
>JBMOEO010000046.1:0-29202 GCA_049318945.1 Phototrophicaceae bacterium
GCGTTGTCCTATTGTCACCATATACACCAAGCCGACCAGCAGAATGGGCAAGCCTACTGGTGTCAGTTCAAAGATGCCCATCGGTGCCAAGCCGAATTGTTGCATCAACCCACTGACTACCAGATTGGTGGATGTCCCAACCAGCGTTACCGAGCCGGCTAGAATGGCAGAAAAAGCGAGGGGCATCAATAGCTTGGAAGCACTCACCTGACTACGGCGGGACAACCCCAAGATAATTGGCATGAAGAAGGCGGTAGCAGCCGTATTGCTGATGAATGAACTTAAAATAGAGGGAGCTATCAAGGTGAATTGTTTGATGCGACTGGGACGATTGCCAATTACTTTGACCAACCAACTCCCCAATAGATCTACCATTCCTGTATGGACAAGGCTTTCCGTGAGGATGAGTAGCCCCAAGATCATCATAACCGTTTCGCTACCGAAGCCGTCAAATGCTTCTTGGGGTTCTAGCAAACCCGACAACACCAACGCTAACATCAAGCCCAAAGCGACCACATCAGCAGAAAACCATTCCACTGAAAACAGGATGATCGCTGTCACAAACAAACACAGGAAGACAACAATATCGAAGGTTAAGCCCATCTACAACACACCCGCCATGTTTACATACTCGTAAAATTTTGGGTGTGTGTATGGGAAAATTAAAGGGACAATCTACTAAACGGATGTGATATAACACAATCAGTATATTAATTCTATTTCTTCGGTATATCACATCAACTCATGGCAATCACTGCAGGTTCTCAAATAACCCTGCCGCGCCCATTCCCCCGCCAATGCACATGGTGACAAGCCCATACTTGCCCCCGTATGCCTTGAACTCGCTCAAGAGTTGAACGGTCAGTTTTGCGCCAGTACACCCAAGAGGATGCCCCAAGGCGATCGCGCCCCCATCCCGATTCACTTTGCTGGGGTCAAGTTCTAGCTCGCGCATCACCGCCAACACTTGCGAAGCGAACGCCTCGTTAAATTCCACAAGGTCAATTTGCTCCATAGTGAGACCAACGCGCTGGAGTAACTTGGGGATTGCCTTAGCAGGTCCCACACCCATGATCTCTGGGCGCACACCTGCCACCGCAAAGCCGACAAAGCGTGCAAGTGGAGTCAAACCCAAACGGGCAGCCATCTCCGCCTCCATGACAATGACCCCTGCCGCACCATCACTCAATGGGCTGGCATTGCCTGCCGTCACCCGTCCACCTTCGGTGAAGGCGGGTTTGAGTTTGGCAAGTTGCGCTAAGGTGGTATCGGGGCGTACATGTTCATCCCGATCAAACACCTTCGTTTCAACAACGCGCTCCCCAGCTTCTGTCCAGCGCACTTCCTCATAGGAGACAGGGACAATCTGGTCATCAAACCGCCCACGTGCGAGGGCATCGGCTGCTTTGTGGTGGCTATGAAACGCCCATTCGTCCATGTCAGCGCGGTTGATGTGGTATTCGTCCGCAACTTGTTCGGCGGTATGCCCCATGCTGATGTACGTTTCGGGAAGGTGTTCAGTGAGCCACAAGTTAGGAGACGGCTTAAAGCCACTCATCGGAACTCCGCTCATGCTTTCTACGCCACCTGCCATAATCACATCCGCCCCATTGGCGATAATGCGTTCAGCAGCTTGAGCAATGGCTTGTAAACCACTGGAGCAAAAACGGTTGAGCGTGGCAGAAGGGACATCAACGGGCAATGCGGCGCGTAAGGTGATAGCGCGGGCAATGTTCAACCCTTGTTCCCCTTCAGGCATGGCACATCCCACCAACACATCATCAATCAGTAACGGATCGAGCTTACCTTCAGTTTTGCGCATCAAGTCTTGTAGAACCGTCGCCATCATCTCATCGGCGCGTAAATGACGGGTAGTTCCCTTTTTAGCTTTACCAACTGCTGTCCGTGTAGCAGCAACAATAACGGCTTCACGCATGATGAATGATCCTCTCGCACTCAATTCCGTAGGGGTTTATTATTTTGTAGCATGTAGGCAATGCGCTCCAACGTCTTTGGGGTTTGTGCCAGTTCAACCAGTGCCTGCAATTCCAAGTCTAGGATAACCTGTTCATCCAGCCATGTTGGCTCTGAAGGGGCACCACCCGTCATGATGTAGGCAAGTTTTTTGGCAATGAGCGCGTCATGTTCGCTGGCATACTTTCCGCGCACCAAGCCATCTATCGCCAAGAGTAACGCAGAATAGGCATCGCGCCCCGCAGCATAAATCTTTTCTCGGCGAGGGGGAACATAATCCTGTGCCAGATGGAGGGCGGTGCGTTTTGCCTCGCTTAAAAGATGGGCGCGGTTCATGACAATGCGATCAGTGGGGCGCAAAATTCCCATGTGCATTGCCTCCACCGCACTACTGGAAACTTTCGCAAAGGCGATTTGCTCAAACGCCTGTCGCAGATGTGGCAAGACATCCGCGTTCTTGGTGCGCATCACAGGGTTAATCAGACGACGCATCATCTCTTTGGTGCCACTTCCGCCGGGGATAATCCCCACGCCAAACTCCACCAACCCTGTATACAGTTCAACATGTGCCACCGTTGCCACACCCGCCATGAGGATTTCTGCCCCACCCCCTAACGCCATGTTGAAGGGTGCGGTGACAATGGGCGCGTGGGCATAGCGTGTTGCCATCGTGAAATCTTGTAACCCCTTGACCAACCGCTTGAGTTGGTTCAGGTCTCCACTTTGCACTGCCATTGCCATGAGCAGAATGTTCGCCCCAATGGAGAAGCGTTCGCCATCATGGCTAATGACCATCCCCTTGAACCGCCCTTGATTGAGTAGCTCAACGGCTTTGAAGCCCATTTGAATATAGTCTTCGTCAATAGTGGCGTGTTCGGTGGTCATTTCTAACAATACGATGCCATCCCCCATCTCCACCAAGTTCGCGCTGGCATTGCGTTCTACCACAGCATGAGTCGCTCGCAAACGTGTGGCGGTGAGTTCACGCGGATTTTGCGCTAGAGGGACATACGCCCCTGCTTGGGGACTGTAATAGCCGATGCGTTGCCCGCGCTCATCATATTGATAAAAGCGATGAATCCCGTTGGCAAGCATGGTATGCACCCACTCGGCGACAGCATATCCACCCTGCTCAAAAGTCGGAACGGTTTCGGCAATGCCGAGTGCGTCCCAAATTTCAAAGGGTCCGAATTGATGGGCAAACCCCCACTTCTGGGCGTTATCCACATTGACCAACGAGTCTGTGATTTCTGGCACACGCTTGGAGGCATACGATAAATAGAAAGCATGGTGATGCCACAAGAACCGCCCTGCAACATCCTGCTCATTCATCAGACGCTTGATGCGTTCGGTGACATCTGTCACCTTGCGGTGCTTGCCCACGCTGTCAAAACGCACTTTAGCAGGCGCGTTATATTCTAAGGTGTTCAGATTCAACGACCAAAATTCCCGACCGTTGGGTGTATCCACGCGCTTGTAAAAGCCCTGTCCGCTCTTGTTACCCAACCACTTCTCTTGCATGAGTTTGGTATACAAAGCCACCAGCTTATCATTTGATAACAGGTGACGGCTATCATCATGGGGGATGGATTCACTTAAATTCGCGGTGACGTACCATGCCACATCATTGCCAACCAGATCACTCAAACGGAAAGTGCCCGTCTTGGGGCGACCGATCAATTGTCCGGTGAGCGCATCAATCTCATCAACCGACAGCCCATGCTCCAGCGCGTAGCCCATAGTCTGGCTACTCAACATTGCCATGAAGCGATTGCCGATGAAGTTTGGCTCATCCTTAGCAATTACCACGCCCTTGCCTAAGCGCGTGGTCAAGAAAGCGTGCATGAAGTCCACCAACTCAGGGGCTACATTGGAATGGGGAATCAGTTCTAACAAAGACAAATAGCGTGGCGGGTTAAAGAAATGCGTACCCATAAAGCGACGGCTGAATTCCTCACCCAGACCCTCAGCAATTTGCCAAATTGGCAAGCCGGAGGTGTTGGTGGTGATGATGCAATCAGGGCGTACAATCGGTAAGATGCGTTGCATCAGTGTTTGTTTGATCTCTAGCTTTTCAATAATCACCTCAATGACCCAATCGACCTCTGCCAACTGTAGGAGGTCGTCTTCGGTATTTCCAACCGAGATCAAGCTAAGGTCATTCGGGTCATACAATTCAGGGGGATTGGATTTTTCTAGGCGTTCTAAGGCACGCAACGCTGGAGCATTCCGTATTTGAAACGCATCCGTGACGCTTGTCCCACTTGCAGGCACATCCATTAAAATAACGGGAATACCCACCCCTGCCACCAACGCGGCAATTCCGCTGCCCATTGTGCCAGCACCAATGACTGCCACCTTACGAATTGAATACGCCATATCTTAGACCCCTCATCACTCATTTACTGTTCAGGTTGCTGAATCGTTTCAACAGGCAAAACCGCCTCAACCTCTTCGGGTTTTGGAAGCACCACAATCTGCTCAGGTTGAGTAAGCTGTTCAGAAGCAACCTTATTGAATTGTTTATCCCACGCATTCTTAATCACGGGGAAGGTAGAGTTCATCACCCCCGCGGCGAATGAACTGGTGAAGAAAATATTCTGAATGGAAACCGCTAGGGCTGGTGCAACAAATAACCCCCCTGCACTGATGATAGATGGAACAACCGAGAGCAAGACGTTATTCCGCATGCGCTTCTTGAACTCTTTCGCCATGTCCAGCATGCTTAAGATGTGCCTTAAGTCCTGATCCAACAGCACCACTTGGGCGGTATCGGTGGCTAGAGCCGTTGCCCCACGCATGGAAAATGAAACATGTGCAGTCTTAAGCGCGATGGCATCGTTGATTCCATCCCCAACGAACGCCACCACTTTGCCCTGTGCCTGAAGTTTTTCCACCTCACTTGCCTTCTCCTGAGGCAAGACTTGGGCATGATACTTTTCTACACCCAATTGTTGCGCCAGTTGTCGTGTGGGTTCTTCGTGGTCTCCGGACATGATATGAACTTCGATGCCCCGTTCTTTTAGCGCGTTGATGGTTTCAATCGCTTCAGGGCGTAACACCGCGCTCAGTTCAATCGCCCCTGCCAGACGATCATTCAACGCCACATAGATGATGGTTTGACCGCGTGCGTAGCATTCCGCCTCAATGCGTTCAAACTCAGCGTTGATTTCAATTCCACCTTGCTCCATGAAACGACGGCTTCCCACTTTGACAAGATGATTTTCAATCCGCGCGACAATGCCATAGCCCAATTCATAATCCCCATATTCAATGGAGGGAAATTCAATCTGTTGTTGTTCCGCCGCTTGTACAATGGCACGAGCAATAGGGTGGGTTTGGTTGAGTTCGGTTGCCCCGGCAAACCGTAGAATCTCGTGTTCGGTGAAACCCGATGCTGTATAGACGCGCCAAACCGACGGCTCTTCTAGCGTGAGGGTGCCGGTTTTGTCAAACACTATGGTATTCACTTCGTTGAGCAATTCAAAGGAACGGGCATCCTTGACCAAGACTTGCATCTGCGAAGCTAGGCTCAAATAGGACATCATGGTTAAGGGGGCGGCATTACGGATGACTTCGGTGAAGTTCGATCCCAACGCAACCACCAATCCACTTATACCAAAGATAGGGAAACTGACTACACCTGCCACAATCAAGGGCAAAGAAATACGATCAAACATGCGGAGCATATCCGTTTGAATGCGACTTTCATAGCTGGTGGTGTTCTCTAAGGTTTTGGAGATTTGGGCGGCGATGGTGTCTCCACCGCTTCTTATAACTTCGATGTCAATCTCCCCCGCCAGCACAATCGTTGCGCTCATGACTTCTTGGTCAACGGTTTTCTCTACGGGTTGGCTTTCCCCCGTGAGCATCCGCTGATCGACACTGGCAGTTCCCCGAATGACCTTGCCATCTACAGCGATGAACTCTCCCATACCAATGCGTAGCGTGTCCCCGGCTTGAACCTGTTCGATAGGTATTTGGACAACCCCATCATCAGTGACTTTATGAACGAGCATGTGTTGCCCTTCATACAAGTTAGCAAGCTGTTCATAAGTGCGAGACTCTGCTTCATACAACAAGCGATCACCCACATTGAACGCCATACGTTCGGCGGAAAGTTGTACGTTGAAGCCGCCCGCAATCGTTGCAAAGGTATAGACACTATCGACCAAGTTAGCAGACGTGCGCTTCTCTTTCACGAGTTTTCGATAGGCAGCTTTGAACAATTCGCTACTGGCGTATAAGTTCAACGGGACACTTGCCAATACCACCAGAGGTGCGCCGACAACCGTTCCGCCTACAGCAAGGGTAGTGGCAAGAATGGAGGCGGCTAACTTACGATTTGCAATTTCAACCGTTGGGGAAATATGATCCCCTGTATGAATAGCATCTTCAGGAAGAGGCGTGATTGTAGATGATTTAGGAGAATCTGCTTTGTTTGGGAATTGATTACGTAAAAAAGTTAGCACCATGTTCACCTATGCTGGATATATTTGGATGAATCCATTTCTAAAAGCCGTTAGATTTCGGTGGAGCATAATAATGCACGCAAAAAGGTATCTGACATTTGTTCAGCGATGGCATGTCCATCTAAGCGTCCGCCTGCCCTATACCATACTCCCACCCAGTTATGTGCCCCCATCATGGTTTTAACAAAGATGGGAACATCAACAGGACGGAACGCCCCCTCTTGTATACCCTGTACGATAACTTCTCGAAAGAGTTGCTCAAACTGATCTCTGCTTTGAATGAGTGTCTCTAAGCGTTCTTGCATGACCGCCGAACGTTCTTTTTGTGCCTGTTTACGAATCCCTAATAGAGGACCCATTTCATACACAAGAGCCGCCGCCACCGCCATCTGTTCGGTCAAGCTCACCACATGGACGACAACCATTGCCCGTAATTTATCTTTGGCAGGTAAGGCGGACTGTGCAATGGGTGACACGCGCGAGACAGCATAATGAACACCTGTTTCTAAGACCGCTAAAACCAGTTCCTCCTTGTTACGGAAATGGTAGTATAAACTGGCGGCGGTCAAATCCACTTCAGATGCAATATCTTTCATGGTTGCCGCTTCGTATCCTTTTTGACTGAGGACATCAGCAGCCGCTTTCAGGATTTCTTCTCGGCTAACCGTTTGGTCTGCAGGTTTACGAGCCAACTTCACTACTCCAACTTCTATAACAACAGCGACGACAACGCTCAAGGCGTTGATTTCCATAAGATAAGTGTAGGGCAGATAATGGAAATTTCAATTAGAATCTGCTGTTCACAACCATATCACACATGGTTAGAATTTTAGGTCTTAAACCGTAAACGGATAAGGTCATACATGAATCCAAACCACTATTTTAACTTCGACCTCATTTTTTTCGACTGTGATAGCACGCTATCCAGCATTGAGGGGATTGATGAATTAGCCAAGCTGGCAGGCAAAGAGGCTGAAATCGCTGAACTCACCAACTTGGCAATGGATGGCAAGATTGACCTTAGCGAAGTCTATGGGAAACGCTTGGCACTCATCCAACCCACACGCGCTCAATTGGCACAAATTGAACAACGCTACTGGGAAACACAAGTGGAAGATGCCAAAGCGGTCATTGATGCCCTGCACTTCCTTAAGAAGCAAGTGTTCATCATCAGCGGTGGCTTGGCACAACCCGTTAAAGGATTTGCTTATCGCTTAGGGATTCCGCCCGAACGGGTTCAAGCGGTAGAAGTCAGCTTCAATGCGTTGTCTGGCGAATGGTGGCAATACCATGATCCTAGCAAACTTGCCCAGCAAAAGTTCATGGACTACTATGAGGGGCATTTGACCATCTCAAGTGGCAAGCCCAAAGTGGTAGATGAGATGGCACAGGGGTTGCATGGCAAACGCTTGTTCATTGGAGACGGTGCATCCGACTTGGCAACTCGCGGTGTGGTAGATTTATTCGTCGGTTTTGGTGGGGTGGTTGCACGTGAGAATGTTCGCAAAGATGCAGACGTTTGGCTTGAGGCACAAAGCCTTGCCCCCCTATTGCCTCTAGCAACAGGAGCATTAGGCTATGCTCGCTGTGTAGGGACTGTGCATCAGGCAGTATTTGAACGTGGGATTGCCCTCACGCAAACTCACCTCTTTCGTATTCAAAATGAAAACATACAAAACGCATTTGAGGAGGCGTTCGCCTTACTATGACCCACTCTTTCCCTTGCCCACCCCAAGCCATCATCTTTGATATGGACGGTTTATTGGTTGATTCCGAGCAATTATGGAAGATTGCAGAAACTCGCATTCTTGCTGAACGCGGTAAAACTTACAGCAAAGAACTGCATGCGCCACTGATTGGTCGTGCGGTGAACGAATTTGTGGTTGGGCTAATTGAACGCTATGAACTCGATGATACACCAGAAGCACTTGCCACATTGCTTGAAGAGCGCGTGTTAGAAGTCATCATTCAAGGTACACGCCCCCAACCCGGCGCGGTAGAAATCGTTGAATGGGTGAGCGCACAAGGGCTACCCTACGGCATCGCCTCCAGTTCCAGCCTTGCTGTCATTCATGCCACCATCGGAACGCAACGGATGTGGGACAATGCCTTTCCAGTGCGTTGCTCTGCTGGAGAAGTGGCAAAGGGCAAACCCGCCCCTGATGTTTATCTATTGGCGGCTGAACGGCTCGGCGTTGCGCCAGAAGCGTGCATTGCCCTTGAGGATAGCCCCAATGGTTCACGCGCTGCAGTGGCAGCCGGCATGACTTGCTTCGCTGTGCCGGATGTTTCGCACTCTCATCCGTCCGCCTTCGCCGACATCACCCCCTTTGTATTCGCTTCTTTACATGAGGCGTTGAATGCGTTGAAGGGTTGCAATGAGTTATAAAGTCTTTGTCGCTACGGAGCTTACCGCTTTCAGCTTGTCCTTGTTAGAACAGTCGGAAGACATCGAATGGGTCGTTAGCGCACCGAAGACCCGTGCGGTGCTTCAACACATCACCGATGCCCACGCCATCATCGCCCGTGATGATGTGGAACTCCCACAAGATACGCTAGAACTTGCCCCATCGCTCAAGGTAATTGGGCGCGTGGGAACAGGTGTCACCGGAATTGATGTGGACTATGCCACACGGCGCGGGATTGTCGTCACCCACACCCCCGATTCTACCGCCGTCCCTGCCGCCGAGCTAACCTTGCTACACATGCTTGCGCTATGTCGCCGTTTACCAACGGTTCATGCTGCCGTACAAGATGGGTGGTGGTTGTTTGATCGTCAGCAACAAGTGGGCAGTCAGTTACATCGTAAGACTGTGGGGCTAATCGGCTTGGGACGTGTGGGGAAGCAAGTTGCCCAGCGATGCCTAGCATTCGGCATGACCGTTCTTGCTTATGATCCTTATATCTCCCCAGAATCTCTCACCGACCTACGGGTGACAATCGTCAGTCTGGAAGAATTATTGGCGCGTAGTGACTTCATCAGTCTACATGTGCCCGCTACACAGGGGACGCAACACCTACTCAATGCCGAACGCATCGCCAAGATCAAACATGGCGCACGGGTGATTAACACCTCGTCAGGCACGGTATGGGATGAACATGCGCTCGCCGATGCCCTCAAGCAAGGGAAACTGGCGGGGGTGGGGGTGGATGTTTATACGCAAGAACCCCCTTATAATAGCCCCTTGATCGGCTTGGCAAATGTCGTTCACACCCCACACATAGGGGATAACACCCTAGAGGCAAATCAAGATATTTCAGTGCAGATTGTTCAACAAGTGTTGGATGCCTTGCATGGGGTGGACTATCGCAATGTGGTTAACATGCCTTTGATGGGCTTCAATTATGAAGATACCAAACCGTATCTACATTTAGGGGAGCAGATCGGGCGGTTGCAATATGCGTTACATCATGCGGTCTCTCCTACGCGCATCCAACAGGTTGGGATTGAATGTCGCGGAGAAGAGATGAGCGACATGATTAAACCGCTGACTGTGGCAATCTTGAAGGGGTTACTTGAACCGGTGATGAGCCAGCCCGTTAGCTATGTCAACGCCCCCATCCTTGCTGAAGAGCGCGGTTTACAAGTTACCCAAAAGAAAGGGTTAAGTCACAGTGCCTTTAACAATGTAGTTTCGTGTCAAATCATTTGTGAGGATGGGAAAGAATTGGTCATCAGTGGCACGCTCCTTGACCAGCGTGAGCCATACATCACGCGCATTGATGATTACATTCTGAACTTTGTCCCTCAACGGCACATGCTCATTTTGGGTAGCTATGACCAGCCGGGTGTGATTGGGCGCGTGGGAACGTTGCTGGCGAATCAAGGGCTAAACATCGCCAGTTGGTATACTGGGCGTGTTAAGCCGGGCGGAAACACCCTAACCATCTTGAGCCTAGATGAACCGATTATTGATCCCATTCTCGATTTGCTCACCGCGCAAGAGTTCATTCGCCATGCCACCCGTGTTGAACTTTAAGCGATATAAGCGTTTATGGATGACGGTGTGGATGCTGTTCCTGATGGGCTACGCGCTATTCGGGATAGCCTCCACCCCGTTTCATGGGGATGAGGGGATGCAAGTTTATGCAACGATTGATTATTATACCGCCTTCGTTGAGCATCACCCACAAGACCTCATCACCCATCCACCTTACATCATTGATAGCCGCCCCCACTTACGCTTGATTAACGGCAGCGTTCAACGTTATGTGGCTGGCTTGGCATTCTTCATAGCAGGTTATACAGTGGAGGATTTGCCCAATGCGCCGGGTTGGAACTGGGGCTTGGGCTATGATGAAAACGTTGAAGGGGGTTGGCTTCCACACCCCGACATGCTCAACCTTGCGCGTGGGGTATCTGTCGGATTCTTCCTGATGAGCATAGTCGCCATGGGGGGCATCAGTTGGTTATTTCGCAGTCGGCTGATCTTTTATACGGCGACCGTCCTCTACGCGCTTCATCCCATTTTGCTACTCAACAGCAGACGTGCGATGATGGAAGGCTCACTATTGTGCTTTGGCTTGCTCACCGTGTGGGTGACGCTGTTGATGATTGAGCGATCGGAGCGCATGGGCGGGGCAACCGCATGGCAATGGCTTGGGCTTACCCTCGTAGCGGGATTGACCCTCGCCAGCAAACACACAGGGGCTATTTTCTTGGTGGCATGTTGGACATCGCTTACCCTCGTGTTGGTGCGCCAATGGCAACGGCATCCACGCCGTAGCGTGATTGGCTTGGGTGGGCTGGTCTTGAGTGGCATGGGGGCAATCGCGCTGTTCTGGGCACTCTCCCCTGCATTGTGGGATGCCCCGTCGGCACGCTTCCAAGACCTGCTGGCAACACGCAATGAGTTGCTCAACATTCAAGTGAGCATTGATCCGCTTGCACCAACTGCCCTATGGGAGCGTGCGCTCACGCTCGTTCAAGCTCCCTATCTTACGCCCGTGATGTATTTTGAACTCGACACATGGACAAGCGCATCCGCCATCCAAACGCAGATTCAACGCTACAGCCAATCCGCTTGGGCAGGCTACTCACTAGAGCATGGCGTAGGAGTGGTATTGACGCTGCTTGCTGTGTGGGGATTGGTTAGCTTGTTCCGAGATTCGTCCTCCTACCACCTGAGCATACTGATCTGGTTGGGGTGGACATGTGTAGCGTTGATGTTGAACCCGTTGCCGTGGCAACGTTACTACTTGCCGTATATCCCTATTTGCATCCTATTGTGTGCGCTTGGGCTAGATCGGATTACAAAAGATATACAGAACCTTATACGTCTTAACTTGCGTTCATAAGGCATGTGCGCCACACTAAACCATATATAATAAAAGTATCATCGAATCGAGGGCAAGTTTCATGCGTCCGATATTGCTCGGTTTCCTACTGTTTAGCGTGTTGGTTATTTCTGCTTGTGGTGGAAATGCCTCCAACCCCAACCCATCCAATAACCCAACCGATCCACTAGGGGAAGACTTCAATCCCTTAGACCCATTTAACTTAGATTCACAAGAACAAAACCTAGATGAACCGCCGGGCTTTCAAGCTACCTTGTCGGCATTGGGCATTCCCACCAATCCCCCCCCATCAGAAAGTACCGTCTCCCCATTTGGTGACATCATTCCCCCCGGCACCGTTCCCCCGCCCGGCGTGTTGTCTTTCGCTACTGAAGACCCCAACGCGGATTTGATCTTTGACCGCATTTTCTTGGTGCGTGCCAATGCAGAACTGCAGTCGCGTTTAGAGCTACAACTTTTCCAAAATGGTAGCCTCTTGGTGAATGGACAACCCGCCCCCACCGTTCCGATTGAGAAGGTGTTAGACATTGATGCTGTTTTGGATGCCATTCAGTTTTTCGCCATCAATGGGATTTACGCTTCACCGTTACGGGCAGAAGATAACTTCGTCTACAGCATCACCGTTGAGCGAGCAGGAGAGGCGAACAACATTGTTGCTGAACCTGAACTTGCCCCCGTGGAGTTGCTAAGTTTGCTCAACCTCATCATCGAATTGGCACCCTAACTAGGGAATGCCTTGCGCCTTCACCAAGTAACGAGCAGGGGTAGCTCCAAGTTCCGCCATCACAAGGGTATAAGGAAGGGACTGCCCCGGCTCTAGCTCCACATCCTCCAGCTTGGTGAAGCCTGCACCAATCAAGCGTTGTTGGTCATCAAACACGCTTGCCGTCACCATAGGCAAATACACCAATACCTCACTTTGGTTCGTCACCGTTCCGCTCAATTGGAAAAAGCCATCTGGGGTTAAGCTGTCTACTACTGTCCAGTCTAGGTGATCTTCGCCATAGACTTCGATAGTACGATTGGGAATCCAATTTTGATCGCCAATGAACAAGCGATAGGTCTCACTTAGAACAGGTTGCCCCTGCCCAAAGCGCAAACTAAACGGAAAGAACTCGCCAGGGGGAATGCCATGCCCCATTACTTTATCAATGCCCTCTGCCACCCCACGACCATCAGGGGTATACAAAACAGCACGGATTGGAATTTCACTCAGGATAAAATCCGTTCGATTGCGCACCTCTCCTGTAATGAAGAAAACACCTGTGGAGGTTGTCCACGCACTCACATTATAAAATTCGATTGGTTGTTGGCTTGCCAGAGCGAACGCGCTTAAGTCCGTCGGCTGTAAGATGTGATCCTGATACAGTTGGAAAGTATTCAGGATACCTTGTAACTCGGTATCATTTTCACCCACGATCACTTCTATCACCGCTAACGTCTCGGCGGCAAATTGCACAAATGTATTGAGTTGCTGGGTTGTTCCCCCGGCTTCTGACCGCAACCCACTCAACCGCCAACTACCATCCCCCATCGCCTCACGCTGAATTTCTTTGTAACGCGCGTGGTCGGGGCGGATCTTCTGTTGGTATTCATTCAACACATACAGCAGATCATCCGGGGAATCAATCGGCGTGGTTAGGCGGATCACCCCAACATGAAGCAATGGTGTGCCAGAAGTGGGAGAGGAGAAACTTGCCTCTGCTAGGGTTTCCCAATAATGCTCATAAACCGCCCAAGTGGATGGAAGCAACACGGCAAACGCGCCACTTGGATGGGTATATAAAGTGGGAATCCCCTCTGCCTGATTGGGCAGATATTCAAAGACCACCGCCCCGCTCCCTCCGCATGATGCCAACCCCACACATGCCATCAGCATCATAACAACTTTTATAAACTTTAATAGATATGTGGAGAGGTGATGATCTATAGTCATAAATGAGAGTATCCGTATTCAGCCAACGACCCTTTAAGTGTACACAATTCGGAACGTGGCGTAATTGCAAATGAGCGACTTTTATTATGTATACCAGCAACGAACTATTCTTTCCGTTTTCCATCATACCCAACCTGAAGAATGCCTATACAGATGAGTGGCAAACGCTCATAAAGAAACTTGAGCAACTTCCTGAAGATCACCCAGACGTACTCGCCTTCATCTTGATGATGAGTAAAATTAACGGATGCGTCAGTTGTGAAACGGATAGCTTTCGTGCCATGAAGGGGTGTTTAGCGTGTAGCATGCAAACGCTACGGCGCATGAAAGATGAGCCGGAGCAGGTTATGTTGCTTTTTGAAGAAAGTCGCGTGGAGATTTCTACCTTTCTGGCACAGAATCCACGCTTCACCCAGTCAATCCCCAACCCAAAATGAAACCGATGACAATACGTTATTGACGCTTTTTATAGTCCATGTTAAACTATTCACCCAGCGGACTCTTCGAGTCCGCGTTATTTATGTACCATATTTGAGTGTATGAGGAACCCAGACAATCAGTTCAGAATATCGCATCAACGAAGAAATCCGCGTACCAGAAGTACGGCTCATTGACCAAAACAACGAAAACATCGGCGTAGTTTCTACCAAACAAGCCCTTGCCATGGCAGAAGAGCATGAACTTGATCTTGTAGAGGTTGCACCATCTGCCGCTCCGCCTGTTTGTCGTATTATGGATTTTGGCAAGTTTCGATACGAAAAAGAACGACGGGAACGGAAAGCAAAGAAACAGCAGAAAATAGTTGAAGTCAAGGAAATTCGTCTTCGTCCCAAGACCGACGACCATCATTTAGGGTTCAAGGTTCGTGATGCCCGCAAATGGATTGCAGACGGGATGAAGGTACGTATACAGATTCGCTTTCGTGGGCGCGAAGTGACTCATGCCGATATTGGCTTGGATCGTCTGAAAGAGATTATCGAAGAGATGAAAGACGTTGCAGTAGTTGAGCAAGCACCCAACCTTGAGGGCTACAACTTAACAGCGGTACTGGCTCCTATACCTGATAAGAAAAAATAAGCTGGAGAGCAGACAGTGGGTAAGAAATACAAACTGAAGACACACAAGTCTACAGTCAAGCGGTTCAAAGTCACGGGCAGTGGCATGGTAGTACGTACAAAGGGTGGCAAAAGCCACTTCCGTCGTCGCACATCTAAACGTGTTAAGCGGCTACTCTCTAAGACGTTAGCGGTAACGAACAAGAAGGAAGCAAAGCGCATTAGAATGCTTGCCCCCTATCTTGCTAAGTACAAGACGCATCCACCTGCCTAAAGCATTTATTCAGTTGAGTTGATTTTTATGCACCCAGAGCGTTGTCTTTGTTCTGGGTGTTTGTTCTATAGGAGGCAAAATCATGCCAAGAGTCAAGACCGGTTTTGTGCGCCGTCGTAAGCACAACAAAGTCAAGAAGTTGGTTAAGGGTCAATGGGGTTCACGCGGTCGCCTTTGGAAGCGTTCTAAAGAAGCGATGATTAAGAGCTTGTTCTATAGCTATCGTGACCGTCGCCAGAAGCGTCGTCAATTGCGTACATTGTGGATTGCCCGCATGAACGCCGCCGCTCGCATTCATGGGCTAACCTACAGCCGTTTGATTCACGGGTTAAACCAAGCGCAAATTGAGATGGATCGTAAGGTCTTGTCTAATCTTGCTATCCAAGACCCACAAGCCTTCGCACAGGTCATCGCCGTAGTTAAGCAAGCCCTTGCATAACCAACACCATTCGGTTTCTTCAATACTAGGGTGGGGACTTCCCACCCTCACACTTATCAAATGATAACCAGCCCACACAACCCTAAGATTAAACAAGTCAAATCTCTGCTCACTAAAGCGCGACAACGTGAAAAAGATCAGTTGTTGGTTTTGGAAGGGCGACGCTTATTGATGGACGCGCTCAACAGTGGCATTGATCCTCATCTCATCTTGCACAGTGCAGAGGTAGACATCTCTTGGCTTGAGGATTTAGTCCCCCCACATTGGATAGAAGCTGTCGATGTTGGATTGTTCAACGAATTGGCGGAGACACAACACACACAAGGGGTACTGGGAATATTCCCTTTCCCTACGCTTGTTGCCGCCCAGCTAGAGCGAGTCTTGTTGTTGGATGGGATTCATGATCCGGGCAACTTAGGGACGATGATTCGCACGGCATCGGGTGCGGGGGTAGATGCCATCATCTTAACGCCTGATTGCGTGGATGTGTATAACCCGAAGGTGCTACGGGCGGGCATGGGGGCGCACTTCCGCGTGCCAATTTTGCACTGGACATGGGAACAGATCCACGCCACAAGCCATCCTCGCGTTTATCTAGCAGATTCCATCGGAACGCAACCCTATACTGAGGTGACTTGGCAATCCCCGTGGATGCTCATCATTGGGAATGAGGCACACGGTGCAAGCGAAAACGCCCACCAACTCGCCACCCAAACCATTTACATCCCTATGGCAAATGCCACCGAATCGCTCAACGCCGCCATGGCTACCGCCGTGATTGTCTTCCACGCCATCCAACAGGGGGGCTAATCTACCACCCCCCTGTGCATCCGGGGCTACATGTTGAGAGTATAGCCTAGCAAAGCGTGAGCAGCTTCTTTGATAGCCTCGCTTAGGGTAGGGTGAGCATGCACGTTATGCGCAATCTCTTCCGCAGTCAGTTCAGCAGAACGCGCCAATGTTAGCTCTGGGAGCAATTCGGTGACACCCACGCCGATCATGTGTGCGCCCAATATCTCGCCATATTTCTTGTCACTGATGATCTTCACAAAGCCGGTCGATACATTCAAACCGAGTGCCTTCCCGTTCGCTTGGAAGGGGAACTTGGCAACGTCAATATCATACCCCTTGTCACGCGCTTGCTTTTCAGTGTAGCCAAAACTTGCCACCTGCGGTTGGCAATAGGTGGCACGGGGCATCATGATAAAATCTAACTCATGGGGATGCTGACCTGCGATTACTTCAGCAGCAATGACTCCCATCGTTTCAGCAACATGTGCCAACATTAATTTAGCGGTGACATCCCCAATGGCGTAAATGTGTGGAACGCTCGTGCGCATGTGCCCATCAATTTGTATCGCGCCTCGCTCGGTCAACTGCACGCCCGTATTCTCCAGTCCATACCCTTTGGTGTTGGGACGGAAGCCAATCGCCATCAACACTTTATCAGCTTCTAATACGTGTTGTTGTCCATCCTTGCTAACCGTGACTTTGAGCGTTACGCCGCTTTCATCAATAGATTCCACGCGCGTACTCATCATCAACTTCACGCCCATCTTCTCGTAAACCTTCATCAATTCACGTGAGACTTCTTCATCTTCGTTGGGCAACATACGATCCATGAACTCGACAATGGTAACTTGCACGCCGTAGTTTGCCATCACATAGCCAAACTCTGTACCAATTGCCCCTGCCCCAGCGATGATGATAGAGGAAGGCAAACTATCTTGCATGATTTGCGTTTCGTAGGTGACAACCCGATCACTCAGTTGGATGCCAGGGATAATGTTATCGGTTGAACCCGTTGCCAGAATCAAGTTCTTGAAGGTGATCTGTTCCGTCCCGCCCGTGTTCAATGCCACTTCCACATGATGGTCATCTTGCAGGGTTGCCCATCCCTCAAAGGTGTCGATCTTGTTCTTCTTCATCAAGAACTGTACACCCTTCACCAAACGTGTAGACACCTGACGGCTACGCTTAAAGGCTTGGCTATAGTCCATCTTGACCGCACCCTCAAATTGAATGCCATAAGTCTTAGCCTCTTTGGTGACGATATGGGCAACTTCGGCATTGTGCAACAACGCTTTAGAGGGAATGCAACCAACGTTTAAGCACACCCCACCCCAATATTTTTTCTCGATGATGGCGGTTTTGAATCCTAATTGACTAGCGCGGATGGCAGCAATGTATCCGCCGGGACCCGCCCCTAGCACCACTACATCATATTCTTTTGTCATGTGACTTTGCTCCAATTGTTTAATATGGTGAACGCGGTCTATTATAGCAGTATCTTCACCTACCCTAAAATTGGGATTGGAAAGATTCATAGGCTTTAAGCCATCTATTTTTTATCTAGGTTAACCTTACTAAAAGGATATAGAAGCATGTCACTTGATCTCTCTCCACTTTTGAACGGGTTGAAATGGGGCGAATACGCCAAGACCCACCAAGTTACCCCTATGCAACTACACGAAACGACTGTTGCGCTCTATGCTACTATACGGGAGTTGCTGGCAGATTGCATCGACGCACACATCACCTTCATGCCATTTGACCCCCACGCGAAAGACCCTGATGCAAAATTGGGCGAGGAGAATATCGGCTGGGGCTTGGGGCATTTAGTCGCCCATGTCACCGCCACCAACGAAGAGAATGCTTCCATTGCGTCTGTCTTGGCGCGGGGCATTGAGTTCAACGGACGCTTGCGCTATGAGACCGAATGGCAAACCATCACGACGGTTGAACAAACATTACAACGTTTGAACGAAAGCGAGCGCATGGTTTTGGCTTACTTGAACGCCTTCCCCGATTCCCCCAATACCGTCATCCTGCGTCAGTTCACTTCTGAAAAGGCGCAAGCATACTTTGGAGAGTTGAACAGCATTGCTAACTTCTTGTTGGGGCTTGGACACATGAACGAACATCTTGCCCAGTTCCGAGAAGTCAAGCGTCAAGCACTAGAAGCGCACCCCATCGCCCCATAAAATTTGTGGTTGACAAACAAATAAATCCCATGTTACGCTCTTCAACATAGCAACGGAAGCTGATTAAAATGACCATTCATCATTTGAACTCAATTCAAGGCGTATAACCCACTTCCCGACTGTGTAGATTCAAAAGGCGCGGACGTTGGTTTGCGCCTTTTTTTGTTGCTTATATCTGAAGTACACACACAAGGAGTGCCTTAATCATGGTGAATATAAAGCCTAGCCTACCCAAAGGGATGCGCGATTTCTTGCCATCGGACATGCTCAAGCGCGAGTATGTTTTCGGCATAGTACGTAGCATCTTTGAGCGGTACGGCTTTGAACCGCTACAAACCCCCACCCTCGAACGCCGAGAAACGCTGTTCGGCAAATATGGTGAAGATGCAGAAAACCTGATCTACAGTGCCAATCACCAACGAAGCAATGAAGAAGTTGCCATGCGCTATGACCTCACTGTGCCGTTAGCACGGGTGGTTGCCCAATATGAAAATGAACTCACCTTCCCTTTCAAGCGGTATCATATCGCCCCCGTATGGCGTGGTGAACGCCCTCAACGTGGACGTTACCGCGAGTTTTACCAATGCGATGTAGACATCGTAGGGGTCAGTGGCATGACTGCGGACGCGGAAATCCTATCTATCTTGGTGACGGCATTCAAAACATTGGGCTTCCCACGCTTCATGGTGAAGATCAATAACCGCAAACTCCTGACCGCGATGGGCGTATACAGTGGCGTGCCCGATGAGCAGTTGATTGATCTGTATCGAAGTGTGGACAAGTTCGATAAAGTTGGCGCAGAAGGTGTAGAGAAAGAATTGCTTGAGCGTGGGATTGCTACGGATGCCGTCAACCGCATGATCGCGCTCATCACCTCTCGCAAACCCGGTGTAGAAAATATTGAATATGTGGCATCGGTTTTAGGGGATGCCAGCGGGGCACAAGCAGGCGTGCAAGAACTGCGTGACTTAAGCAAAGCGATGCAAGATTTGGGCATTGACGAGCAACACTACGAATTTGATTTCACGATGGTGCGTGGCTTAGGCTATTACACCGGTCCCATCTTTGAAACCGTTATCACCGAGCCAAACATCGGGAGCATCAGCGGTGGCGGACGTTACGATAATCTCATTGGTATGTTCCGCCGCGAGAGCCTTCCCACTACAGGATCATCATTGGGGATTGAACGCATCATCGACTTGATGAGCGAGTTTGATCTTTATCCGGACAGCATAGGCGGAACGGTTGTGCAAGTATTGGTGAGTGTGTTTGACCCCGCTTATCGCGCCGTGTCTACCCAAGTAGCAACCAGCTTGAGGGACAATGGCATTCGCACTGAGTTGTACCTTGAAGATCGTAAGTTAGATAAGCAGATTAAATATGCCGATAAAAAAGGGATTCCACTCATTATCATTGCCGGTCCAGATGAGATCGCCAATCAACAGGTGAAACTCCGTCGTTTAGCAGACGGCACAGAGCGCGTGGCTGGCTTTGACCAAGTGCTCGATACAGTACGCGATTTACTAAACCCATAAGACTGATCGTGCTTATCTAAAGTTTAACATTAAGATAAGCATGATTTAATATAACAAGAGTAGTATATCTCTAACCGAGCAGTTCCACCTAAATCCTGTGTGGGGGTACACCTTGTATCTCTTCACATCCCCTTCAGAGCACCATTTGGTGCTCGTTGTTTTTCAGGTTATGATTACCCCATCTGAACTTTTCAAATGATTTAAGGATACCCCTTTCATGACAACTGCAGAACTAGATGCTAAAACCTATCGGCGAAGAGCCAATGCTTGGGCAATGTATGACTGGGCAAACTCCGCCTTCTTCACCACCATTCTGGCGGCGGTTTTACCCACATACTACAGCGCAGTAGCAGGGTCTACCCTTGCCAGCAGTGCAATTGCCACGCGCAATTGGTCATTGAGTTTGAGCCTCGCTCTCTTTATATCTGCACTCATCTCTCCCGTATTGGGAACCCTATCCGATATTGCACGCAACAAGAAAGTTTTACTCGCCTTTTTTACGGGGATTGGGGTCATTGGCACAGGGCTAATGGTACTGATCGGCACGGGGGATTGGGTACTGGCTTCAGTATTGATTGTCATTGCGCGTTTTGGGGCGGCGGCTTCTAATGTGTTTTATGACGCGCTCCTGCCCCATGTTGCCAAACCGGAAGACCAAGACGAAGTATCCAACCAAGGGTATGCGTTGGGATATTTAGGCGGGGGATTATTGCTGGCAATCAATGTTGTCATGATTAATGTGATTCCTGATGATGTCTTTGGATTTCCTTTTGAATACGCCGGCATCCGCCTTTCGCTTGCCAGTGTAGCAATTTGGTGGACGGTCTTTTCCATCCCGCTATTGCGACAAGTTCCAGAACCTCAAACCGCCAATGACGTTGGTTCTGGCAATGTGATTGCAGGGAGTTTCAAGCAACTAGGTAGCACCCTACGGGAGATTCGCAACTATGGGGAACTATTCAAGTTCTTGATTGCCTTCTTAATTTACAATGATGGCATTGGCACGATCATTGGAGTTGCCGCCATTTATGGGGCGGAGTTGGGTTTTGCAACGTCGGAGTTGATCTTGGCGTTGCTATTGGTGCAATTCGTTGGGATTCCGTTCAGCTTGATTTTTGGACGGTTGCCCGAACCACAGGCACCCCGTCGCAAACACTACCTCGCTTATATCTTGTTCAATGTGGTGGCATTATTGTTGGTGGCTGGGATCGGGCGGTTTGTTTTGCCGATTGATGTCACAGGTGCCTCTCCCGGTGAATACGTTACACAGGGTGAATTTGTTGGAGAGGGAGTGTATAACCTATCTGAACAAGCAACCATGACGGAAAACTGGGCGGTTGAAAACGTGGATGCGACCCTGCTAGATACAGAAACGGACATCCCCTACCTTTCCACTACCCTCCCCAATAGTACCTCTAGCTTCCGTTACAACGGTCAAGATATTGGATTGATGTATGCTACCAGCCCCATGGGTGGCATGATGGAAGTCAAAGTCGATGGAGAAGTCATCACCCAAATTGATACCTTCTCGGAAACCACCCGCTACGACGAAACTGAAACCATCGAAGTGGAAAGCGTGGGCACACATGAACTCACCCTCACCCTGCTCACTGATAGCGAGGCAACGCTTTCTATACGTGATGTTACAGTTTTGCCCGCAAAACGTACCAGCAACTTGGGCATCATCTTGGGGTTGATCGGCGCGGTTCAAGTGGGGGCGTTATTGTTCACCCTGTTGGGTGGGGCACGTCTCGTCAGCGGATTAGCGGAAACGCTCAATACCAAACGGAGTATCATGTTTTCATTGATCGTTTACGGGATCATCGCTATTTGGGGCTACTTCGTTGATTCCAGCCTAGACTTCTGGCTATTGGCTTGGATGGTGGGCATTGTTCAAGGCGGAAGCCAAGCCCTTAGCCGTAGCTTATACGCTGCCCTTGCCCCAGCCGCTAAGAGTGGTGAGTTCTTCGGGTTCTTCAGCACCATGTCCAAGTTCTCTTCCATCATGGGTCCGTTAATCTTCGCAGCGGTGATTAGCATCTTTGGCAATAGTCGCCCAGCTGTATTAAGCCTGATTGCCCTGTTCATCATTGGTGGTGCGTTGTTGGCACAGGTTGATGTTGAAGCCGGCAAACGTCGCGCTGAAGAGGAAAACAACCCCTCCGCACTCGCTTAACACCATCCATCAGAGGCGCACTCGCTCCAGATTAGGTGCGCCTCCTAGCGAATTTGCTCCACGCCTCGCGCTAGAACCTGTTCAACATACCCATCCGATTCCGCTTCTAACCCTAATATCTTTTGATCGGAAGGGGAAACCAACAAAACCAGTTTGCGATAACTATTGCGATGTGCCCAATCACGAATTGCCGTAATCAATTGGGAAGTGGGTAAGACGGGTGTCCAACAGGTGACATCCGCTAAACGTGGGTTATACAGGTGTTGATGGATGGCAACATACGCATCATGTCCACCCACATTCATACGTATACGATGGAGGGTTTGCGCCTGATAGGGGAGCATTGCCTCCCATAAATATGGCATGATCGCCTGCCAACGCGCTGTCGCACTGGCAACCCGCCCAATTCGCAAATGCCATTGCGTTAGGTTGATGGCATCATCAGGATAATAGTCTGTCGCCTTATAGAAAACTTGCCCCGTTTTAGCGGACACGATCATCCGACGAATGGTATCAACCTCCGAAAATCCCGCCTGCTCATATAAAGTGGCAACCTCACGGTTGTGAATGGGGTTGTTCATCGTGAGACGCTGGCATTTCTTTTTGAGCGCATACCCACTCAGATGAGCAAGCAATGCCTCTAACACGTCGGCACGCAGGATGGTATCTTCTGGTAAATAGAGTTTAGCGATATGCAAATTTCTACCGAATGGAGCAGGCTCATCCCCCAAGAATGTTTCAGCATAGCCAACTATCTTCTCGTGATGGGTTATCACTAACGGCAGACCATGCCCCAACAACAAGCGTCCCAGTTGTAATGAGCCGGTCTCTATGCTCATCCACGGTCCCCCATGTAGCCAACGCTCATAGACCGTCAAGTCTTCATAGGGCAAGTTTAACACCGAGCCATCTTCACTCACTCGTTGCCAAACCATAACCTGTTGGCGTGCCAAACGCACGATGTAATACACATCATCCAATGTTGCGGAACGAACTAGAATGGAAGTCATTGCCCCGTTTCCCGTTAACCGATATACGCTTTCCATTTTACCACTCCTCATGCTGAATGATTCGCATGTAGCATTATGATAAGCAAACCAAAATGACATATTTTAAGGATCATGATCGTGTTACTTGCAATTGATATTGGGAATACCAACATTTATTTAGGGTTATGGGATGGCAAGACTTGGCAAATCACTTGGCGTGCCCGTAGTGTGGTGGACAAAATGCCCGATGAGTATGCAGTATTGGTACGAAACTTTTTGAGTACCGCTGAGCTAGGGTATCGGGCGGTTTCGGGCGTGATTATCAGTAGCGTCGTGCCCACCTTAACCGTCAGTTTCACCGAGATGACGCGCAACTATATGAAAGTGGAGCCAATCGTTATCACCCATAAAACCAAAATGGGGATTGGCATTGCCATTGACCAACCCGAACAAGCAGGGGCAGATCGTTTAGTGAATGCAGCAGCGGCGGCGGCATTGTATGGCGGGGCGGCAATTGTGGTGGATTTTGGAACGGCGACCACGTTTGATGTGTTATCTGCTGAACATGATTACTGTGGCGGGGCAATTACAACCGGCATCGGTTTAGCTGCTGATGCGTTGGTGAATCGGGCGGCGCAACTCCATAAGGTTAATCTCGTTCCGCCCCCCTCCCCCATCGGGCGCAATACGATTCATGCCATGCAATCAGGCTTATATTGGGGATATGTTGCCCTTATCGAAGGGTTGACGACGCGCATTCGCAACGACATGCCTAATCCAGAAAGCGTGAAAGTCATCGCCACAGGAGGGTTGGCACCCATCTTCAATAATAGCACCGACATCTTCACGCTGGTCGCGCCCAATCTCACCCTCGATGGGTTGCGCGTGATCTATGATATGAACCAATAGCACCCTTGAACTCCCCAAGCGTTAGGTTGGGGAGGCATCCGTTGATCTTAAGCGAAACGAAGAGATGCTGTCTTTCGTTATGCTAACCCATCATCTATCATCACAAATGCTGTTACAATGTTTCGATCATTGATGATGTGTAATTGGTAAGGACAATTTATGGCAAGGTGGCAACCAATTCAAAATCTCCCTGTTAATTGGAAGGCACTGCAATCTAAGTCAGAAAGTTTACATCATCTCGCCGATGTATGGCGCGAGGAGAAAAGTAAACTAGCCAGCAAAGGTGTGTTGGAAGATTTTCTTGCAAGGTTGAAGCGCAAAGTTGCCATCGAAACCGGGATCATTGAGCGACTCTATTCCATTGATCGTGGGGTGACACAACTGCTAATCGAAAAAGGAATTGATCATTCTTTGATTCCGCACGGATCGACTGATCGCTCCCCCAGTGAGATTGTCACCGTTATTCGTGACCATGTGCAAGCCACCGAAGCAATCTTTAATGTTGTCAAAAATGAACGCCCGATGTCTACCTCGTTCATCAAACAACTCCATCAACTGCTCACGCGCAATCAACACACTGTTGAGGCGATGGATCAATTTGGGCAATTAGGGGAAGTTGCATTAATTCATGGGGATTGGAAGAGAATGCCCAATAATCCCCAGCGTGCCGATGGATCTATACATGAATATTGCCCGCCTGAACAGGTCGCCTCACAAATGGATCAACTCATTGAATGGCACTTGGCACATCAACAGGAAGGGGTATCGCCTGAAGTGGAAGCAGCTTGGTTACATCATCGCTTCACCCAGATTCACCCATTCCAAGATGGTAATGGGCGAGTTGCGCGTCTGTTGGCAACTTTGGTTTTTCTTAAGGGAGGGTGGTTTCCCTTTGCGCTGAATGTATATTCCATCCACGATCAAGCTCGTACCCGTTATTTAGATGCACTGGAAAAAGCTGACGATGGTGACTTATCAATTTTGGTCAGCTTGATGGCGGATGGGCAACGCCAAGCATTTGTAGAAGTGTTAGGGTTAGCATCTGTCAGCGTAGACGAACGTATCAACCGAAATGACATGCTTAAAATTGCAGGTGAAAAACTGCGCAATGGCAAGAACCAAACTGTTGGGTTAGCAGAGCGCATTGAACAGTCATATCATCGGGCGGATACTCTCTTTGAACTGACACTCAGCGAATTTAATGTCATGCGTGATGCCATTCAAAAAGAATTACTTGATGTTAATGGACAGGTTCAGTTGAATCATGCCCCCAATAACGACGAGCGTGCAGGCTACTATCGGTATCAAATCATTGAAACCGCTAAACGACAAGAATACTATGCTAACTTGAACGGCTATCGCGCTTGGATTTTACTCTCTATACGGATTGATAATCTTCACCAGACTGAATGGCTGTTTTCTTTGCATGAACTTGGGCGTGAACAAAGAGGGGTGATGGTATGCTCGATGTGTGCTTACCGTCGCTATCCTAACGATCAAGCGGATACCCGCGAACTTGAGCCACTTTCTGATAAGCCGTTTGATTTCACCTATTATGAGTCAGTTGATAAGCTACAGGTGCGTTTCAAAGAATGGTTAGATGAGTTATTGAATCTAGCAATTGTGTATTGGAATAAAGGACTCTAGCGAGTTCACCAACGTGAGGTATGAAGTGGGCAGGTGGGGGCATCTAATCGGACAGTAGCAGACAACCTAGCGATGGAGGTCGTGTGATGAGCGAATTTGAACGCCGTCAGTTTCAAACACAGAAAGATCAGTTTTTCCGTGAGCATCCCCAATCCCCCCTAAACCCCAACCAAAAGCATAGCTTCACCGCGTTGGAATATTATCCCTATGAGCCTAGCCTAGCTTTTGAGTTATCGCTCATCCCCTATGAAAACCCCACCGAAATCTTGATGCAAACCAACAGCAACGTGCTAAAGCCGTTCGTTCGGCTTGGAAAGATTGAGTTCGTTGTTGAGGGCGTGGCTACTCAATTGACGGTGTATCAAGCGGATTATGGGCTGTTCTTGCCATTTGTGGATGGCAATGCTGGGATAGAAACCTATCCGAGTGGGCGATATTTGGAGCCAGAAGAGGGCGTAGGGAATCGGCTTTTGGTGGATTTCAACTTTGCTTACAATCCATTTTGTGCCTACAGTGAGCATTACGTCTGCCCAATCACCCCACCAGAAAACCGCCTAAGCGTTGCCATTCGTGCTGGGGAAAAGATTCCCACTGGCGCATGGGTCAGCGCAGGCTAACCCATGTAGGGTTGGAGTTTGTGCCCACGATAAACCGCCTGCAGGGTGCGTTCATACAAATTAAGATAGTCGCTTGCCACTTGTTCCCACGTTAGGCTTTCGGCAATCTGACGGCTACGCTCCCCCATTTGTTTACGAAGCGCGTAATCCTTCCAAATCTCTAGGATGCCTTTGGCGATGGCATCCGGAGATTGCTTGGGAACAAGCAACCCATTCCCACGAAGCATCTCCACTGTTCCGCCGGTGTACGTGGTGATGATGGGTAATCCGCTTGCCATTGCCTCTAACAGCGCGTTGGACATACCTTCGTTGAATGAGGGCAACACAAAGACATCGGCTTCGTTATAGATGGCAGGCACATCAAAGTGTAAGACCATTCCCCTAAACTCGATATATTCGCCCAAGCCTTCTGCCTCCACCATCTGGCGGTATTCCTTTTCCTTGTCCCCACGCCCCACCAAAATGATCTTGAAGTTCTGTCGCACTTGGCGGATGTAATGGGCGGACTGGATGAGGTCGGTAATGCCTTTGCGTTCCACCAGTCGGGCAACGCACAAGATATTGAAGGTCTCGTTGGGGGATTTATCCAGCAGTAAGGTGCTATGGAATCGCGCCAAATCAACCCCATTCGGAATCACTTCAATATGATCTTTGGGACGGAACTCACGGGCGAGGTTGCGTAGTTCATAGCTGTTGGCGGTGATTGAACTTGCTTGCCCCCAAATCTGATGGAGGGCAGGTTTCAAGAACGGATACAGCCACAAGTAACGCACGTCATAACCGGGCACATCACTTCCGCGTAAGCCCACCACATACGGCAATTCACGCTTCCACTTGAGCAAGAGTGCCAATGCACCCGAAGGCAAGCCACTCCATGCGTGGCACAAATCGTATTTCGGTTCATTCCCACGATATAATGTGCGGATGAAGAAGAAGGCGTTATAAATATAGGTGAGTAGCTCGCGCTCGCTTTGATAGTGTGGATTTTGATTGTTGATGGGAATGCGGAAAACTCGCGCAGTTGGGCTAAGTTGTTCTACTTCGGGCGCGTGCCCATGTGGGAGAGAAGTCACCAAATCAACTTGAATACCTTGGCTTGCCATTTGGCGGATCACGTTGTAATTCGCGGTGGCAGTTCCCCCGCCGATTGGGGGATATTCATTGTTGAGCATGAGCAGGCGCATTTTTAGACAGACCAACTTCTAACACTATCCGAATGATGTTGTATTGTAGCATAGTAAATAGGTATTGTCGCCAAAAAGAAAAGATAGGGGTAGGGTATTGATGCAAGCAATCATGAGATGGGTTGGGCTATTAGGTGGGTGTATCCTAAGTATCATGGGATGTGTTCCCTTGCAAACTCCCCCACAACCCCCATCCCTTGAAACGGTTCCTACACTTTCCGTTACTGCTGAGGCTCCTACCGCCATCCCTTCGGTTGTTCCAACGGCGGTCAACCAACCCTCGATAACGATATGGTGGCCCGATGTGTTGATGCCCACAGGGGACGATCAACCTCTGCCACTGTATGAACAACTGGAAGCGTTTGCCCAGACTGAAAACGGGGTGGCGGTGAAGGTGCGCGTTAAACGTGTATCCGATGTAGGGGGAATCATGTCTACTTTGCGAACCGCGCGTGAGGTTGCCCCCAGTGCCCTCCCCGACATGACGCTGGTGCGCCGTCAAGATTTGCTGGACGCTGTACAACGCGACTTGGTTCAACCGCTAGATGGGCTAATCCCCACCTCGATGATTGATGATTTGTATGAGGGGGTTTTACAACTTGGATTGGTACAACCCCTCCCCAGTGAAGAAAGCCGTTTGTATGGCTTCCCCTATTCGCTAAGTTTTAATCATCTCATCTATGAAAGCCAATACACGCTGGATTCGTCCAGTTATGCCACCTTCCTGCAAAACGAGATTCCGCTGCTGTTGGCAGTTCAAGAAGTGACAGCAGGGATTAATCCCGTCTTCTTGACCCAATATCTGAAGGCAGGTGGAAGGGTGAATGCCGATGGTAGCTTGCACATCGACGAAGCCGCCCTCAGTGAAACCCTCAACTTTTATGAGCAGGCGGTTGCCCTAGAGCGCATTCATCCTTCGGCATTGCAAGTAACCACCTCTGCTGATCTGGCGATGAGCATTGAGCAGGGAGGGTTTGGGGGGGCAGTGGTGGATTCTAGCCTGTATCTTGCGTTGGAAAATCGCGGCTTAGAAATCGCTTCTCTTCCCACACACAATGGCACGATCGCTTCTTTCTTAGACGGTTGGATGTGGGTGGTCATCACCCAAGATACCACGCATCAACAGTATGCGATGGATCTATTGGCGTGGATGGTGGATTTTGAGCAACAGTCAGAGTTGCTACGGCTGTTGAATGTTGTGCCTGCCCAGCGTGGTACATCGCGCAATACTTACGGCGAGGAGTATGATGCCTTTGTGGCGCAGTTGCTTGTTGAAGCACAGATTCCCATGTCGGTTGGCAACGGAACAGGACGGGCGAGAGCGTTGCAATCGGCGTTTGTGGCGGTGGTCAGTGGGGAGCAATCCGCACGGGTGGCGGTGCAAAGCGTGTTAAGCCAGTTCCCGAATTAAAAATTGCGTGTGAATTTGGCTTGACAGGGAATATACTGTGCGGTATTATTTTCCGAGTGCCTTCCACTGTAGCTCAGCGGCAGAGCAATCGGCTGTTAACCGATGGGTCACTGGTTCGAATCCAGTCAGTGGAGCTTACGATCAAATGCCATTCACAATGTGAATGGCATTTTTTGTTTTATACCTCTGTGCTAGAAATCTTTTTTGCTTCATCCAATAGAGTTGCTAAATCAGCGAACGGTGAATGAAGGTTAAGTTCTAGCAAAACGCCTGCTTGGTCAACTACCACACTCTTGACTACA
>JBMOEO010000047.1:0-28758 GCA_049318945.1 Phototrophicaceae bacterium
GGCGTTGCTATCATTATACGCACGGTTGCGCAAAAAGTCGCTTGCCTGCGCTAGATTTGCATGACTCATCGGAGGGCGAAAAGCACCCCCACCACTTGCGCATACGGCACGCATACCGTCTGGGTGATGCTTTCGGCAGGGCGAGCAAGGCAGGCATAATCGCTCCCGATGCGCTCTAAGAGGATGCCGTCCGCCCCGTTGATCTCTACGCTGTTCCCCCATAGCGGAAGCCCCACCGTGAAGGTTAGCGTGAAGGGTTGCCCCTGTTCATTCAAGCGCGTGAGTTCATCGGCGAACGTGGGGCGTGTGGTGGGTTGGGCTTGCGCATGCCCCCAACGGGTGAACATCACCACGCCCACCATTAGCACACTCCCCAACACAATGACCAACCAAGCGAAACGTTGCTTCATGGGTGATGCCTTCTATTCTATCTATACAGGGTTTAGCCGAATAATCGAATCAGTTTCAGCGTGACTTGTAAATGAGTACGAAGCGCAGGATCATCCAATCCCTGCCCGATGATCTGTTCAATGCGCCCCAAGCGATAGTTGAGCGTGCTACGGTGGATGTGCAAGGTCTTGGCGGTGCTGGCACCATTCCCACCCAAGTCTAAATACACCTCCAACGTGTGCGACAGATCCGCCCCTTGTTCGCGCTCCAGCATGCGCACCAACGGCACAAACGCATTCCCGTTCAAGCTACTTTCGCCTGCTTGATAGAGGGCGTGCAGATAGCCCAAGCGATCAAAGTACACCGTAGGGGTGCCCCATCCCAAGCGTTGGGAAATCGTCAAGACTTCTCGACATTCGCCATAGGCAGATGAGGCTTGCTGTGGGTGATGGTGTACGCCACTCACCCCTAAGCGAAAAGGTTGCTCGCGTAGGTGCTGATGCACGCGCTCGGTGGCACTTTCGGCGGAGGATGCCCCACTCAACAAGATGACCACCTGCCCGGCGAATTGCCCCACAATCATGGGGATGTTGAACTCTGCGCCCAGTCGATTGATGCGCCGTACTACGCGCACCAACAACGGGGAAGGGTGCGACGCAAATTCCAACAAGACCATGCGATAGGGTTGATGCAGGTTAATGTCATAGCGCAATGCTTGGTCAGTCAAGACGCGCTCGCGGTCAAGGTCGCCTTGAATCAGCTGTGAAAGCAGGCTTCCCTTGAGCGAGGCTTCGGCACTTTGCACCGCCTCTTGATGGAGCATCATCAAAGCGGAAATGGTTGCGCCACTTTCAATTGCCATGCGGTCAAGGTCGCTCAAGGGGTTGCCATCCGCGATGATCCAAATGTACCCGTATATCTCCCCATGTACCACAATGGGGGCAAGGATGCGTTCCATCTCTAGCCCCACTTGGGGCATCTTGGGGATTTGCACGGGGGCAAGCGTGGAGCGGATTTGATGCAGGATGCCGACGGTTTCTAATGCGTCTAACAATAACGGATTGGTGCGACCATGCTCTAAGGTGTAACGGCGGGCGGTATCAAACTCGGCGATGTTCGCGCTTGCTAAGGCATCAAAGCGGTCATTCTCGATGCTGACCGATTGGGCAATCAATCGCGCCAATTCATCCGCCACATCTTGTAACCCACGTTCATCCAAGACCAAGCGCGATAACACTTGGTTGATGTAGAGTGCCCGCTTGACCAATGTTAGGCTAGATTGCACGATCTGCTCATTGAGCGTGCGCACAATGTCGATGAAGCGTTCTTGGTAGGAGATGCTAATCAAGGGGAGTTCGAGCGCGTTTGCCCACGCGCACCATGAAGGCGGAATCTCGTCAAGGTGTTGCCCAATGCTGACGATCATCCCCACAATGCCGCGCTCGGCAACCGCACGAAAGAACGCTTCTTGCTGGTCGGGCGCGGTGGGAATGTGGGTGGGGAGGGTGATAACCAACTCCCCACCGTTTAGCCAATTGGGGAAGTCGGACGCGCTCACGTTGAACACCCACGAGATGGCGCGGTGAATACCATTGTCACCTGCCACCAATCGCGCCCCTCCCAAGATGTCTAGTTGCAGTGCTTGGGCAACTGTGAGCGCACTATCCGCTGAATTGGTAATACCAGGGATCATCGCTGGGTATCCCATAGAAGGGCTGGAGGTGCGCCTGTTCTTCCGTCGTAATATCCAACACGCGCTTGGGCGTGTCGTAGGATGAATCCGCCATGAGGGGGATATTGGCTTGGCAAGACGGGTCAACTTGTGACACGGCATAGCGTTGAATCCAGCCGAAGTTAGCCAAGAACTGCACCCGATACCACCCATCGGAGGCGTTTTGCCCCATCACCCTGACTTGCGCCTGATTGGGGAAAACCCCAAACTTGACGAAGTTGGTGCTGGGTCCGCTCCGTGAGTTCAGGCGACTGCCATCATTGGTGCTGACCACCGCGCTACAGCCATCCATCCAACCATCTAACTTGGCAGGGGAGGTGATCTCTGCTTCGTGCAAGACGGCTAAGGGTTGGGCATTAAGCAGGCGAATTTGTGTGTTATCCTCTAGCATGAGTTGTTCAGGCGCGTGAAGTTGCCCCGTCCCTTCATGCCAAATCAAGTAGCTTCGATCAAGGTCTTGGCGTGCCAACAACCACGCGCCCCCTTGATGGCTTGCTTCCATTTCCCCAACGCGCACCGTGAATTGCCCAGAATCTGCGCTTGCCCAATGCTGGACAATCTCCCCCTGTTGCACCACCACACTCACATGATGAACACCGTCCACCACTTCGCTGGCTTCAATCCGCACTTCGGACAGGGGCAATATCAACATCACCGAACCCGTACCACTTTGAAGCATGACACGCCCAAACTCATCAGTACGCACGATGTCCCCCGCATCAATCGGCATCTGTGCGTGAACAGGCAACGCAAAAGCGGTCTCTGTCTCGATGCGTTGCACATAAACCCCCTCATGCAGAATGGTCATCAAGAGGACATCCGTATATTGTGCGCTTGCTATGCCCGTGCTGACCCACACTAGGAGCCAGATGGCAAGGCAGGAAGCTCGATGGTGAAGGTACTGCCTACCCCTTCTTCGCTCTCGACCCATATTTTACCCTCATGTGCCACTACAACCGACTTGACCAAACTCAACCCCAAACCCGTCCCGCTGATGTGAGCGGTGGCTTGGGTACGCACGCGATAAAAATCAGTGAACAGTTTGGCGAGTGCCTCTTTGGGCATGCCATAACCCGTATCTGTCACCTCTAAGCGGATGCTTTGCGCCTCTGTGATGAACATCCGTATGTGGATGCGCCCCTCTTCGGGGGTGTATTTGATGGCGTTGCCCACCACGTTGGAAACCGCTTGCACCAATTGATTGAAGTTGCCATTCACCATCGGCAGTTGCTCGGCAACATCCACAAAGAAAGATTGGCGTTTCTCTTTGGCATCCGTTGCGTAGCGATCTAGGATGTTTTGCAGAACGTTCAACATGCTAAGGGGTTCACGTGGAATCTTGCCAGAGCGCAACTGTTCTAGGCTCAAGATTTCGGTGATGATGTTGTTCATCTCATCCGCCGATTTAACGATGCGTTCAAGATAGCGCGTCGCTTCTTCAGCAGGAAGTTCACCCTCCGTCACCATATCCAGCAACAAATCGGTATAGCCCAATACACGCCCCAACGGGTTCTTGAGGTCGTGGGATGCCATGCGGATCATGCGGGTCTTGAGGTGATTCAACTCTGCTAAGTCAGAAACATCCGAGAGGGTAATCACCCAATAGGAGGATTGCGTAAGCTGAACGGCATCCCATTGATAGGTTCGCTCCCCTATCTTGATCTCTTGGCGGAAGGGTTCTCCTGCTTGCAAATGCTCATGAAATTGTTGCCAGATGCTATTCTCAAGTTTGCTTGCCACGAACACATCTTGAATGGGCTTGCCAACCGATTCATGTAGCTCAATTTGTAACCACTCTACGATTGCCTCATTGGCGCGGGCGACGTTCAAATCGCTGTCTAAGACGAAGATGCCGGATGGGGATTCGGCAAGGATGCCACGTAGTTGATGCGCTTGGTTTTGGGTTTGAATGTAGAGCAACGCACTGTCAATCGTGGGGGCAAGCCGTAGGGCGAATTGCTCCAAACGCTGGATGCCACCATTGAAGCGCAGGGTGGGGGTTTGTTGCACCACGAAGGCGGCGATAGGTTGGCTTTGCCACATGACCGGGATCAACCACACCTCACCCTCTTGGTAGGTACGGCGTTTCTCCATCAGCTTATCAATCAGTTGGGGCGTATGGAGGAATCCTCCCCACGCTTCCGCCCGATACAATTGGCGTGTTTCATCCGCCACCCAAATTTCACCAATGGGGGAACGGGTGAGTTTTCGCACGGTTTCAGCAATGAGCGGGGCAATGCGCTCGATGGTTAGCCCCTGACGCGAGATGTTGACGATGCTCTGTAACAAGGTTTCGGTGGCTTGGCGACGCGCCACCTCACGGGTGATCTCTGCCCCGATGCTGAAGAACAGCACCAGCACCAGCACCATGAACGGATGCAACAGGTTGACCACCACCAATCCCACATCAAAGATGAGCGAACTTGCCACGATCAACCCATAGCCGATCCCGACGATGGCGGCAATCATCCAATACCAACGCAAGTATGCCAACAACACCCCACAGCCTAATGCCAAGAGGACAATGGTGAGGGCTTGGGATAGGCGACTTTGTTGGGTGAGGGGCTGGGCACTCAAGAGTGTCTCGATGGTGTGCGCTTGGATTTCCACCCCAGACATCAACTCCCCACTGCGTGAGGTGGGCACGGTGTAGGAATCCACTAAGCCGGTTGCTTCTACCAACCCCACCAAGACCATCTTATCTTGGAATTGTCCCGCTTCAAAATCACCATTGAGGACATCCACGAGCGACAGAATGGGGAAGGATTGTGTGGGGGCACCATAATAATTTTGTTGCCAAAACCCTTGTTCATCCACTTGAAGGGTGATGTTAGGGAGGGCGACTTGTTGCCCCTCGCGCGTGATGACCTGTCCATACAGATTGGGTGAGATGCGCAAGGAGGCAAGATAGGTGGCAACGCTGAAGGAAATCTGACTTTCATCTCCCACTTGCCCCATCAACATTGCCCGCCGAATCACCCCGTCAGGGTCTGGAAAGGCGTTGATATACCCCACATGGGAGGCGGCGCGTTGAATCTCATCATAGGCATGAAGCTGGCTTTTGAACTCCAGCGTGCCCTCATACGAGGTGAACCAGTTCTGCCCGCTGATGGGTAACACAATGGGCACTCGCGCTTCGCGTGCGGTTTGCAACGCACCGATGAACGCATCATCCCCCTCGCGCGGTTGGTCAAACAGAATATCAAACCCGATCACGCGCACCCCCGCCCCCAACAACTGTTGTACCAAGTCCGCATAAATGGCGCGACTCCATGTTGTTTGTAGCCCTAGCTCGGCGATGGTCTTTTCATCAATGGCAACGATGACCACTTTCTCGCTGGTGGGTCGGCTAACGAAATATTGGTTGGTGAGGGCGAGGCGTGCTTGTACAAAATAGTTGAGTTGCCACAGCACCAACACCACAACCAACGTGGCAAGACCGATTAACAGTCCGCGCCACGCTGGTTGAAAGTAACCCCAGAAAGATGCGCGTTCGTCGTTCATTTAGCCTGCCGATTCGGTCGCGGTAGCTTCGGGGGTTGGGCTAGGGAGAACGGGGGCTTGTAGCTGGGTGGGATCAATGGGATCACCGATGAACTCAAACAAGCTACTATCCTCTGGTCCGTGTTGGTCTGGGAAGGTACGCAAGCCGGCACAGGCTCCCACCACGCTGGCGTTGGTACTCAAGACCCAGCCATAACCGCCACGGAAGGCAATGCGATACCACTCGCCACTTTCATTGACTCCCAAGAAGTTGGTTACATCGCTGGCTTCCACTGTCCCCACGCGCGGCATATCAACGTTGGGTCCTAAGCGGACGTTCAAGCGCACATCATCGGTTGTGGCAAGCGTGGCACTACAACCATCCAACGCCGCGTCTAATTGTTCAAAGTTATCTGCTCGCACAACATCGCTGACGGACGCGCCCACTTCAGAGCGAATGCCGAATAGGGGTGGAACGCTGGCGGTACTTTCTCCTGTAGAAGCATCTACGTTCCCTTCCGTCACCAACATGGCGGAGCGTCCGTTTCCTTCTACGCGAATCTTGAAGACCGTCCCACGCGCCACCAGATTGACTCCCGGCGTAACCACATCATAGCTAGAACCAGCATCTAATAGGCGATTCAAGCGTTGTTCGGTTTGACCTGCTAACACGCTCACGGTTAAGGTGAATTGATCGGTTGTGCCTTCAAAAACATCAATGCGATATTCGGTGCTAGAGAGCAAAACCGTCTCTGTCCCGTCCGCAAAAAAGGTGATGCGTGCGCGTCCGCTTTCGTCGGTGCGGATGGTATCCCCCACGCCCACGATGGCTTCCACTTGAACGGGAATAAAGTCTTGGGTATCCACGCGACGCACAGACACGCCGGCATCCAACACTTCAAGGCTGGCGGCAATATCCGATTGTGCTTGCACACCCAACACGGGAATGAGCAAACTCAATAAGAGAACGAGGAAGGCATATTTACGCATGGTCTACTCCGTGCATACTTTGTATAACTAAAGGTGTTTCAAGTATACCCGATCATAGGCAGAAATGCACCTATTCCAAAGAATGGAATTGAGTAGCCCTTCAACGGTCGTAATAATAAACCTCGCTGGAATCACATGGGGAGAAGGTAGCGGTGGAGTTGTACCATGCCTCGTGATGCGCTTCTAGCTGGCGTGTGAGCGGTTGCAATGCCTGTACTGCTAGGGTAAGCCCGCGATTGTATTCCGTGACATTGCGTGAGTCTGCATACGATGCAAGGCGTTGTTGCTCCCAATAGAGGTGAAGCCCCACTTCTTGCTTGAGTTCTGCGTTGTCTACACGCTGATATAAACTGACCAACGCAGGCACAGCATCAGCAGAGAGGCGCGTCAGGTAACATACTTCGAGCGCGTCGGCATTGCTATAAAAGCGCGTGAGGTTGCGTTCGGCAATCAGCGCGTCAATGTTCAACAAGTTGAGCGTGCCCACGTGCCCCATGACGACGATCAACACGCCCAACGAAAAGAGGTGCTTACGCACGCCATAGACATCTGCCAGCAGGATCAGCAACAACAGCCCCAACCACGGCATGAACACACTTACCCAAAGGCGTAGACGTGTATAGCCGAATGCCTCAATGTATAAGCCCATGCGCCTTGCTGCTGAGATGAGAATGACTCCCGTCAAGCCAATCATCACGGTGAGCAATCCATAGAACAAAGTCGTCTCGGTGGGCGTTTGGCGTAGGGTGATGCGTTGCATCAACAAAACCAACCCAATCACCAACACCGTCAGCAAGACCAATTCTGAAAATCCCCGTCGCGCATATTCGCTATAAGATAAGTCCCCGTTCCCCCCAAACAGATACACAAACTGAATGGCAACGAAGATTAAAAACATCGCGTTCACGCTTCCAAGCAGGATGCTGGATTCAATCGCCCCAATGCGAAAACCGACGGAGCGCGGTGGGGTTTCGTCACTGGGTGCATCAGCGGGGGGCGTGGGAGCATGGCGCAACGGGGGCAAAACCAATGCGGTGGTGAGGATGCCCGCGATGAACCATGCGAAAAAACATGCCAGCAATAGGCGGTTGAATAGCTCGTCTAAGTCAATCGTGATGAGGTTGAGGATTGCCTGTATCCCATCCGCAAAGACGCTATCCGCCGAACCCAGCAAGATTCCGAATACCACCAAGATGGGAATCGTGAGCAACACCCCACGCAAGACCGCTCCCCCCACTAACCGTCGCTTGTCTGCTTGTGCCTCGTTGGCTTGGGTTTGCCCACCGATCCACTTGATGCTGTCGGTCAAGTTGGTGAGTGGGGCAATCACCCCCACCGAAAAGACCGCGTAGATTTCATGGGTGGCGTGTTCAATCAAACTCATTGCATCCACCATTTGGGATGAGCGCAGGCAAGCCACCAATAGCCCTCCCAACCCCACCACCAATAACAGGTTGATGCTGTTGAGGTAGCCGTCAGCACGCAGGGCGACCATCGCGCTGAAGAATAGTATGGGCACAATCAACCAAGTGTTACGCCAATTGATGGCAAGCTGTGACCACTGGCGCACGCCAAACAATGCCAGCAAGATCAGGGAGATCAGCAAGAAAACGGAGATGCCAAGTTGCTGGGCATCATAATAAAACGAGGAGGCGGCTATCCCCACGATCATACTGGCGATACTGATGACCATAGCAAGTTGTGTTTTCGTCATGATTGGGCTTCTCCATTTTAGAATGTTGACTAGGGTGACGTGTAAGCATACTAAAAAGTTCCCACAAAACCGTATCGTATGCCAACCCAATGGGTTATAAAGCGTGTAAAAACTGACATACCAAGAGGATTCAGAAAGGTGACACCACGTTCAACCAAATTTTATGTCCTTGAATTTGGCGATTGGCTAGGCTTTCGACGCGGTTGGCATGTCATCACTCCCCAACCTCCCTACGCCATTCACCAAGAACTTGCCACGTTAGCCGCCCATTATGCGAACCCATCCATGCCCCTCAGCCAGTCCATACGTGTGACACTCGTACAGGGGATTGGCGATCAACAAGCCATTCGCTTTCATGTGGTGCGGAATATGGGGTTCTTCTTGCTCACGGTGTACGCGGTGGAAGGATATGCCACCCGTAAAGATGGCAAGACTACCTTCTATGGTACGATCCAAGCCGACGAGGCGTTCTACTTAATCTTCATGATGGTTGCGATCATCGCGTTTCTGCTCATCGTCTTGTTGCTCAGTGGGATGATTGACGCGCTCACCTTCTTCAGCCGCGATGCTTATGTGGGATATGGGCTGTTGGTTTTGGGGATGGTCGCTGGGATGGGGTGGTTCTTGGTGCGTGACCTGCTTTTAGCACAAGCGATCATCCATCACCTCACCACCACCGAATGATTCCCTATAGTGGCAACTTAACCGTGAACGTGCTACCTTCGTTGACCACGCTCTCCACAGTGATTATCCCCTGATGCTGTTCCACGATTGCCTTCACAATGGATAACCCCAGCCCGCTCCCCTCAATGGGGTAGGGGGTTTCGCGTGGGACGCGGTAAAACGCGGTGAAGATTTCCTCAAGCGATTCAGCAGGAATACCATAGCCACGATCAATCACTTGCAGGACGGCATAGGGTGGCTCTAGTTTTAGGCGCACGATAACGGGGGTGTTGTCTGCGCTATACTTGAGCGCGTTAGAGATGAGGTTATCCACCAAGCGTTCAATGCGTTCTTCATTGAGCGAGACCATGATTGGATTTTCTGGGGTTTCTAGCGTTAGGCGACTATGTAACCGCCGAAAACCCATGTAGCGTTCTTTGACGATTAACGCCATATCTTGGGAAGTCTTGGGGAGGTTATGGCGCGTTTCTAGCTGGGCAAGCTCCAACATCTGACGGATGAGCGATTCAATCTGACGTGCGCCAAACTCAATGCCGTGTAACAACGTTTGCGCTTCTTCATCTTGTTCGCTCTTGATGTGGTCAACCAACATGCTGTGATAGCCCAAGATGAGCGCGATAGGGTTCTTCATGTCGTGCGTGGCATTATAGATGAACCGCTTGCGGATTTCATCAAGGCGTTCAAATTGTTGGGATTGTTGGTGATACAGTTCCTCAATCTTGCGCCGTTGATTGAGCAAGGTGAGTTGGCTTTCCACCCGTGCAATCACCTCGCGCGTGTTGAAGGGTTTGGTGATGTAGTCTGCCCCGCCCACATCAAACCCCTTAATCACATTGTCCATCTGGTTGAGCGCACTGATGAAGATGATGGGAATGTGGGCGGTATCTGGGCTGGCTTTCATGCGTTGACAAACTTCATAGCCCGTCATCTTGGGCATGTTAATATCCAGTAGCACCAAATCTGGCTGATCTTCTTTGACCTGTTGCAATGCTTCTGTCCCGTTGTATGCCTCCAGCACCTTGTACCCACGTAGTTTCAAAATTTTACTGAGCAACTCTAAATTAGGTTTTAAGTCATCAACCACCAATATCTTGGCTTTAGGGTGTTGGGTATCTGGCATAATGGCTTACACTTTCTGAAACACAGTTTAAGGAAGACAACGCTTTTGAATATACTTCATGATATAGAAATTCTAACGCAAATGTCGTAAATTGATACCATTAATCGTTCACGGATTATACCGAATGGGTAGAAATTATTGAGCCAGATAGAGAAGCCTCATGAACATAACGTATGATGAGAACGCCATCCAACAAGTTTTACAACAAGCGCGGGTGATCGCGGTGGTTGGTCATTCTAACCGCCCCGACCGCGACAGCTACCGCGTTGCCCATTATCTTCGCGCACAGGGTTATACTGTTTACCCCGTCAACCCACAATATAGCGAGATCGACGGCTTGCCGTGCTATCCCGATTTGGCATCTGTGCCCACGCCCATTGACATCGTGAATGTGTTTCGGCGTGCAGAACTCTTCCCCCCTGTGGTTGAGGAGGCGGTGCAAGTGGGGGCAAAGATGGTATGGGGACAATTCACTGTCACCCACCCCCACGCCCTTGCCCTTGCCGAAGCAGCGCACCTCCCCATTGTGATGGATCGGTGCATCAAAATTGAACACGCGCGTTTCGTGCGTTAGCCTTCGCGGTTAAAAGCGAATACCGTATTGCCACTCAACGCATAGATGATTTGTTGCGCTGGCTCGGCAATCACATTGTTCAAGCTGGCGAAATCCGCCTCGTTGTAAATGCGATAGCTCCGAATGAACGTGCCGGCGAACGTGGTTTCATAGATGGTGCGGCTGTTGCGGCTGGCGATGAATAGCCCTTGATAGATGGGGCTGGTGCTAAGGTACATGGCATCCGCCGTGCGCAATTCTTGACCGGGGGGGAAGTTAGCAAAGCCGAAGGTTTGCGCCTGTCCGCTGACGTATTTCCCCATCTGCCCATCGTTATACAAGATGTACAGCGCACCGTTGGCATCAATGCTGAAGTCAACAGCATTGGCGATATTGGGGCGTTGTTGCCCGGCGAAGTATTCGCTAGGCGTGCCAGAGTATCCCCCGCTGATCGGCTCATACCGCCAAATTTGGTTAGCGGTTGGATCAAGCAAGTACAGGTTGCCACGCCACAAACGCACCGCAACAGGGTTTCCCCAATTTTCCACCCCAATCAACTTCTGCACGCCACGGCTCAAAATGGTGGGGGAATGTTCCACCAATAGCCCATTGCGATCTAAAGCGACCAACACGTTGCCCTGGCTAAGGGCTGTGCCATCTTCCGCCCATGCAATATCAATGATCTCCCCCATGATGTATTGGTTGACGGGGGCGTTACGGCGCATGTTCGGGATGGGAGATTGTGTGCCGGAGACAACGCTTCGCCCATCTGACGCTAACGTCAACTCATAGACAATATCATTCGCCCCGTCCAGCACGTACATATTCAACCCGCGCAATTCCACCCGTGTGAGTTGGGCACTGGGGAAGGAGGTTAGCGCGAAGTTTTGGCGACGGCTGATATTCAATAGGCGATCAATGATCGCTTGCCCTTCGCTTTGTAGGTCGGTTAGGGTGCTTTCAGGGATGCCCTCTGGGCGCATCTGCTCGCACTCTGCTGATTTTTCTAGGACGGCGTTCCATCCGCTTAATGTGCCTTGCACATCGCTGGAATCAATGTTGCGGGCGATATTCGCCACGCTCAATGTATCCACCACGCATTGTTCATAATTGCTACGATCCACGTTCAAAAGCCAAAATGCCACCACCAGCATCACCATCACTACGGGGATGAACGCCGCCAAAAGGGTGAGCGAAACTGCACGCTTTTCTGGCTCGGTTTCGGGTTGTCCAAAATAATGGTCGTTCGCTTGGTTTGCCAGTTTTGCTCCCCGTGCGATGCCCGCCGATGCTTTGCTGAATTGTTCTTGAGTTTGGTCACGCAGGTCACTGGCAAAGTTGATGAGTTGTGTGCCCAACGCTGGGGCAAGATCAACCTGTTCAAGTTGTTTTTCAGGCGAGACGGGCGACTCAAGAATGTCTAGGCTATTTGACCCTTCGTTCACGTGATGGTCAGGGGAGGTGCCGGGCGTGATGAACTCCACCCCAATAGCGGTGGCGCGGTCTATGACCAAGTTTTTGACATGTGCCATCATCGCGTTGACATCGCGCACTTGAAAGGCATCCGCCAGTTGGTCAAGCTGAACATCCGCTAGTTCAGAATCGGACAAGATCAAGCGTGATCCAGCCTCCACCTCAAAGCGTTTAATCCGCACATCGGGGATTTCTACCACGCCTAGCGGTGCGCCAAAGACCATAGCGGTATCATCCAAAGGATCGGTGGGGAAAAGGCTCAGTTCCCCTTGATAATACACGATGCCCATTGCCAAGCCACACCGACTCAAGAACAAGCTGCTGTCATGCAAAACCCCACAAATGAGATTGACTTCATATTGGCGCGTTTCTATGCGGCTTTGGTTCATGATGGTTTTGTTGGTGGCATCATACACCGCGCGTAAGCCGGTGGTGACGCTACCCGTGCTACTGAAGTAGCGTTCTGCCGCTAGGCGTGCCCACTTCTTATAAGTTTCTGCGGGGGCAATATCCCCCGAAGGGGTCATCAAGATGAGGATGGTATCTGCCTCTCGCCCGCGTGCCGCTTTTTTGGGGGCGACTTCGATTAAACTGCCGGGGGGAACGGTGTTTAGAACCCGTCCGTTGACCATGAAGAGATGGGTGACGAGGGATTCTAATTCAAATGCCAATGCCAAACTCCAAGCAAACTAATGATTCATTTCATTGTAATGTGGATTGATGAGATTGGGATAGTGTAGTAGGTCAATCGCCATCAATCTGACCTAACCACTTTTAACACAAAAGTGATCTTTTGACGTACAATAAGTTCATAAATTTTTTTTGATGACATTGCTCAATCATTCGATCGGAGTAGCACTGATGGAACACAGCACAATAGCCCTACAACTTTATACGGTTCGTGATGCTTTGAAGGCGGATTTTGAGCAGACCATCCGCACTTTGGATGGTTGGGGGATTCGTGCCGCAGAAACGGCAGGGGAATTTGGGGGGAGCATTCGCAACGCAAAAGCGTTATTTGACTCTTTGGGTTGGGTGACTCCCTCCGCACATGCGCCTTTGCCATTGGGCGACAAGCAACAAGAGGTATTGGATATGGTGGGTACGTTGGGATGTGATTATCTGATTTGCCCGTGGCTTGACCCACAAACCTACTTCCAGTCTTTGGATGGGATTAAACGCGCGTGTGATTCCTTGAATGAGGCAAATCGTGTGGTGAAAGAATCTGGCTACATCTTTGGCTATCACAATCACTGGTTTGAAATGGCGATGATTGAAGGCAAACCTGCCTATCAGCACATGTTAGATTTATTGGATGAAGATATTGTTTTTGAGTTAGATGTCTATTGGGTGACAGTGGGAGGCTTAAACCCCCTACTGGTGATGGAAGAATTGCGCGGACGGTTGCCCCTTGTGCATATCAAGGATGGCTCGGCGGCTCGCATTGAGGACAGCATGCAGGCACTGGGAACGGGGGCAATGAACATCCCCTCGATTCTGGATGCCAGCGCGGCACTTTGGCACATCATCGAGCTAGACCGTTGCGAAACGGACATGATGCAAGCTGTGCAACAAAGTTTTGACTATCTCAAAGGGTTAGATAGCTAATCCCGATCAGGACATGGGGGGCAAGCAAGCCCCCTCAATCTCCCAAGTAACCGCGCAACTGACGGCTACGGCGCGGATGACGCAAGCGACGCAACGCCGTTCCCTCAATTTGGCGGATGCGCTCACGGGTTAACCCGAACATGATCCCCACTTCCTCTAGGGTGTAACCGCGCCCATCGTATAGCCCAAAGCGCAAGCGCAAGATTTTTGCCTCGCGCTCGTTCAAGGTCTTTAATACCTGCTCAATCTTCTCTTCCAACAAGTTTTGATACGCGCTTTGTGCAGGGGTGGGTAGCTGGTCATTCTCGATGAAGTTGCCCAGTTCGCTATCCTCATCTTCGCCAACGGGTTGCTCAAGGCTGAGGGGTTGCCAGCTGACCTTGAGCATCCATTCAATTTGGCGTGGCTCAATCTGCATCGCCGCGGCGATCTCCTCCACAACGGGCTTGCGCCCAAAGAACTGTTCTAGCTCGCGCACGGTGCGATAGAGTTTGCGGATGCGGTCGCTCATGTGGACGGGCACGCGAATGGTGCGCCCTTGGTCAGCAATGGCGCGGGTGATCGTCTGGCGAATCCACCAAGTGGCATAGGTGCTAAAGCGATAGCCACGCTTGTAATCAAACTTCTCAACCGCCTTCATCAAGCCGATATTCCCCTCTTGAATGAGGTCAAGGAATTGCACACCCCTATTCATATACCGCTTGGCAATGCTCACTACAAGGCGCGTGTTGGCTTTGATGAGGTGTTCACGGGCAAGTTTGCCGTCTTCCGTCAACCATTGCCACTCCGCACGCCGTTCACTATGCGGATCATGTGCCAGTTGTTTTTCCGCTTCCCACCCGCTTTCAATGCGCGTGGCAAGCTCGATCTCTTCAAGATTGCTGAGGAGGGGCACCCGCGCCATCTCGCGCAGGTATAGCCCCACCATATCGCCAGAAACCAATGTCTCTAGTTCGTGGTCATCAATGAGTTCTTCTTCGTTATCATCAGGCTCAAAGTCCTCTTCAAACTCAAAGTCCTCCTCCATGAGTACATCCATAGGCTCATCACTGTATAGGTTATCGGCATCGAACGAATCGACATCCTCAAAGTCATAGTCGGAGTTGTACTCATAGCTTCCCATTGATCTACCCTACTTTCATCAATCTTTTTCTTGAGAATCTTTCTTGTTTAATAATTGTTGCAACGCCGCCAAACGGGGATCAATGTCATCCATTTCTGCTTGCTGGCGCAAAATCTGCATGCGTTCGTTACACCCGTCAACCTCATCACAGCGCAAGCCCCGTGTTGTTTGTAGCAAGACCTCCGCGCGGATGAGTGGCGCAAGGTCAAGCTGGGCATCATCGTAAATCCGAAACTCTGCCTGATCGCTAGATAGTTTGTCGGTGGTGGAAAATAATTCCTCCAACTCCAAATCAAGAATTGAACCGATTGGATCGAGACAGCGATAACACTCCCCCGTCACCCCCACCGCTAAGGTTGCCTGCACCAAAATTCCTTCTTTGGTTCGGCTCAAGCGCAAAGCACCTTTGATGAAATCAACGATTAAATCCTCATCAACTTGAACCGGTGGAAAATCTAACTCTGAATCATGCGTTGAAGATGCAGCATCGTTGAGCAAAAACCCAACGCTAATCTTCAAAACGCGACTTTTTAAGTATCCTTGTTGACCCATGATGCGATGCCTTTCAGTACAAAATGGCACTACTTTAAGGCACGAACCTATCGAGTGCGAGGATGATCTTTGAGTGAACCGTTCCTATTCTATACTATGTATCAAAACTAGCCGAACGGGTATAAAAACACGATAAAAGAATGAGCGTGATTATGCGTTAGTGGCTCATTCCACCTGATAACTTGCCATCGGATAAGACTGGGCAAAGCCATATTGGGGATCACTCAAGAGCGCGTATAGCGAGGGATCAACAGTGGCTAAGGTGGCGCGGTCGGTTAGTGTCCATTCGGCGTTACTTGTCACCCCACCCTCACTCATCAAAGTGAGCCATCCCCATTGGGCATAGCGACTGGATACACACGCGCTAGAACACATCGGAGGGAGGTAATGCCCGTTGGCTTGGGCGGTCTGTAATGCCAGTGCGAGTGAACTGCTATCGTTCATGCCGAAGGCTTGCGGATACTCCATGCCATAGCCCAACATCATGGGGCGCAACATGGCAAATACCGCCTCTGCTGGGGGCGTGCTGAGGTTGACATCCGTCACGAAGATAGGCTGTAGGATGTAGGCTTGCCCTGACTGAGTAGCCTCGCTCACCACCTCAAGGATGGGGTGAAGCGTGGTGATGGGGTCGCTTGCGCTAACCAGTAGAAGCGCGGTGCGCCCTTCCACCAAACGAAGCCACACGCCTTCATTATCCGCTACTCCGTCTTGATTGGAGTCAATCAGATTGGCGAAAGTGGCGGCATAGCCGAAAACGGTTTCACTGGGGATGGAGGCTGTAGCGAAGACATGCACGCCCAAGATTTCAATATGTTGTGGAAGTTGCCCAAACTCTGCAGGGAAATCAAGTGGGGTGGGACTCAACTCTAGTTGGGTGTTATACAACATTGGGAAGGGACTCAGCCCAAAATCGGTGGGGGTGCTTTCGGTTTGGGCAAAGACCATCGGCGCAATCGCCAACCAACCGCACCAAATCAATAGGCTAAAATGGATGTTCTTCATGGTAGACCTCGCATATAGGGTGAAACAATAGGGGGATGGAGGCGGACATCCGCCCCCACCCTGCATGAATCTTTATTCGGCTTGTGCCTCAATGGTGAGCTTCACTTGAGTAGGCTCCCAATAGTAACTGCCTAAGCGTACTCGTGCTTCGCCAGTGATGGATGAGGTGAAACTTGCCTCCGCCATTGTGAAGTTGGTCACTGAAAGCGAGCCAATGGTTACATAGTCTGCGGTGGAAATGTCCATATTGAAATCAAAGTCTTGTTTGATGGATGGGATGATGCTCACCTGATAGGTTGTGCCTTCTTCTACTTGGAAGGTGTAGAAATTTTCAAAGGTTGATCCGTCAAAGGAGATGGTATTGCTCCCTAAGTTGAGCGTGGGCAAAACGCTTAGGGTTACTTGAATGACGGCGGTGGCAATGTCGCTATCGGATTCAACAATGACCGTGTACTTGCCATCATAGAACGATTGGAATTGTTGGATTTCGGGATAGGTGGCGTAGAGGGCATCATAGCCATCGGGATCATACACGCCAATCTGTACCGTCCCATTCTCTACTGCAATATCGTATAAGCCACCATATACCGCTTCAAACTCAAAGGCGTAGGTTTCGCCTGCAGACATGACCACCTTGCGCGGTTGATCCACTTGAAGCGTAATCGCCTCTAGGCTGTTCACTTGCACGGTGAACAATCCACTCGCGCTTTCATCTTCAGAATAATAGTATGCAGAGGAAGTAACGGACAACGTGTAGGTGCCTGTATAAGGAAGGCGATAAGCACGAATGCGCGAGTCTGTTCCTGTACCGTTATAGTCATCATCGCTGTAGCTGAGTTCAAAATCAGCATCATCCAATAAACTGATGTAGGTATCGAAATCAGCAGAAGCCACAGCAATATCTATGATTTGCCCTTCTTCGCCTTCAAAGGTCAATTCCACCTTTGGGCGGGTTGCGCTTAGTTCATCACTGGTGGAAAGAATCTCGGTTGTTTGGGCGGTCGCAATCGCGCTGAATAGCACAATGCTCATCAAGGTCAAAAAGAATGTACGCATAGAAGCATCCTCTCAGATAAAATAGGGGTAAGTTTAGTTGTCATTGTAACCTGTCTTGCCTGTTATAATGGTTAAAGTTAGCAAACTTAGGCGTAAAGATGTTGTCTAAATCATTCATACCCCTTATCAATCTTTTTTTAGACGCGCCCTTCATCAAGGAAACGCGCCAAAACCACGCCCTAGAACATGCCACCATTCACTTGCTGGCAGCCCGCGTGGGCAGGTTGCGTATAGCAGGGCATAGCAATCCGCGTGGGTTCATCTTGGTGGGGAATGACACCGCCACCACCCCTGTTGTGGAGAAAGCAGTGCGCGATGCGATTGCACAATTGCGACAGGGCAAGCGTGATCTCGCCATTCATCCCAATTGTGGCACCAACTTGTTAACCAGTGCCAGTACCGTAGCCGGCAGTCTGTGGTTTTATATTCAACTCTTGCAAGCACGCCGTAAGGTGAATTGGGCAGACCTCTCCACGTTCATCTTGATTGGGTTGGTGGCGTTGGTGGTCAGTCGTCCATTGGGCATGTGGTTACAGCGACATGTCACCACCAAAGCAGACCTAGAAAACCTCACCCTCATTGCGGTGAAAACCATCCGCTTTGATTGGGCGGGGCGGCGCGTTGCCCTACACTTCGTCAGCACAGCTTCTTAGGATCGTTCACCCATGAGCAAACCTACCCCAACATTTTACATCTTTCACGGCAATGATGAATTTGGCTTGTCCCAACAAATCCGCAAGATGAAGGCGGATATGGCAGAGATGGATAGCGCAGGCATGAACACGGAAGAATACGACGGCACAGAAACCAAATCCGCCACCGTGATTTCTAGCGTGGGGACGTTCCCCTTCTTGGCAGACCGTCGCTTGGTGTTGGTCAAGAATATGCTGGCGTGGATCACACGCAAGGGCGCGGGGGAAATTGGCAAGCAGAATGAACGCTACCTGCTGGAGGAATTGCCTCACCTGCCCGATTATTCGCGCTTGGTATTCTTTGAGTTTCAACCTTTGCCCAAGTCTAACAAGGTTTTACAACTGGCGGAATCCTTACCGAATGGCTATGTCAAGCTGTTTGAAACACCTAAGAACCTTGCTCCATGGATCATCACACGCGCCAAGTCAGAATATCAAGCGGAGATCAAACCCGAAGTAGCAACCGCATTGGCATCGGTGGTCAATGGGGATGTGCGTCGGGCGGATAACGAATTGCTCAAGTTGGTGGCGTATGCCAACGGAACGCCCATCACTGAAGCGATGGTGATTGCCCTCACCCCATATTCTCCTGAAGTCAACGTGTATAACATGGTGGATGAGATGGCAAGTGGCAACGGGGGGAAGGCGTTGGCTTTGTTACACCAAGCACTAGATGAACCCGACAATGATCCATTTCAAATGTGGGGGCTGTTCACTCGTCAGTTCCGCTTGATGCTGTTGGTCAAGGAGCAGATGGAATTGGGCATGTCCCCAGCAACTATTGCCACCGAATTACACATGGCGGAGTTCATCGTCAAGAAGACCATGACACCGGCTCGCGCGTTTTCATTGGAGAACTTAGAGACCCTCTACGCCAAAATATTGGAATATGACCAGAAGGTCAAAGTGGGGGGGATGGATATATTGATGGCATTAGATCTGTTGGTGGCTGGAACGTCGCGCACCGAAGGTTATTCCGCTAAAGGGGTTGGCTCTCCTAGATGAGCCACCAATAGCTGATGCAACCCGTCGTAATCTGTGTGCGTGCGGTTGGTGAAGGCAACCGCGCCCTTGTCGCCACTCCCCACGAAGAAGCCCAAGATGCGGTATGGCAGGGGCAATGACGGCACAATCAACATCACCCCCTCAGCAGGGCGATAGTTCTTGCGCCCAACCAAGTGACGACGATTCACTTCTTGATCGGCTTGGGGCAAGAGGGGATAAACTTGAAACGCGCTCACTTGCTCCCATGCGATCGTTTGCGGTTGCCAAACTCGCGGAAGTAAGGTGATGCCTTCAGGGGTGATTTGTACGGGGGGCGTGGCAAGCGTGAGCAACAAGACAGTTGGCGCAAGCAACAAGGTGGTGAGCGCGGTAATGAACAGCAATCCACCGTATGCAATCAATAGCCCAAGCATCACTTGCAACGGCACAGATAGCACCATCACCCACCACAACAACATGGCACCCCACTGGATGAATTGATTCAAGCGCGGTTGGGGATGTTGGAAGATCATGCCTGTTGGTTCCTGTTTAGCTCATTGTCCACCACATTATAACACACCCCCTCATGTCAGATTGAGGGCGCGTTGCCCCTTTAGCTTAACAACCAGTCCACCGCTTCTTCAATGTAGTGATGTTGAAACCAACGGATGGTGATGTGGCTGGATGGAATGACCTGCATCAGCTGATTGACCAGTCGCCCCGGCATGGGGTTTAGAAATAGGATGGCAATCCGCATGGGTTTAGAGGTGCTGATGTGTGTCCAATAATGCTGTAACAGGTGCGACATAACATGAATGTCTGGATCGCCATTAGCTGGTAAGTTGTTGATGAGGATTCGCAAGGGGCTAGTATGTTGCCCAGCCTCATACTCACTCCGCAAGCGTAACAATTGCTCTGCCAGCGCATTGAGGGTGGCTTCTTCTAGGTTGTAGTAGCATAGCTCAACGAATTCATCGTGAACAATGCGCTCACACGGGGGTAAGGTCATTGAATTCATTTCATGCTCACTTGTTTCAGGGTTTCAGTAGGTTATATCGACGTAAACGGCAATGGATGAATTACCTCAATACATACATTAAGGATAGTATAACATGTGCCTTTGGTCAAATGATGGATAGCATAAGAGAGGTTAAGGGCGTATAAACTACTTAATAGAGTAAAGAACTTTATTTATGGTTTATCTAGTATTCCACTATTCGTGAATTTTATCGTAGAGATCAGTAAATTAGATTCATTCATTCTTTGTTTTTAGACAAGGTATGCTTTATCATATAACTCATTGTGTTATAGACTATGACGCGCTACAAGGAATCTCACACTATGTCCACCCTCCAGCAGGATGTCTATACGATTCATCAACTTTCCGCACAGTTGGTTTATATCAAGTGGCATAAAAACCCACCCATCTGTAACGAATTTCAAAACGACTTCCTGTCTAAGCTCAAGGCATTGTTGGATCAGGCAGAGGGCAAACTCTTCTTTGTTTCTGACTTACGGGCGGGGCGGATTCATGATGCAAAGTTCATTCGTAAGCTGGCGTTGTTGTTGACCAATCATCCACAGTATGGTGGCTCCACTTCGTTTGCGATGGACACCATCAGCCGCACGTTGGTGAGCGTATTCACCTTGACCTCACGGCGAGGCTACCAAACCGAGATTCACCCCAACGCAGAATCTGCCTTTGATTACATCGAAAGTCTGTGTCCTTCCATTTTGCACGGTGTCAACTGGCAGGCAGTGGTGGATGGTGAGGCGTAAGGGGATATGAAGCCTAAAAGCCACATCATCTTCTTGGGTTGGTTGAATGTTGCTTTGACGGGATTGGCTTCAACTAGCACCATTCGGCAGTGACTCTATCCCCCTTAACCCGCAAGCCCTACGCCACCGTCTACAAAAGCCAAACGGAGGCAGACGGCGCACCGCGAAAATCACATACAATACGGGGAGCGTTCACTTATCTCAACGGAAGCCTATGCTGATGACACCCTCGATCACATTTCGCTTGATTGCCCATGCTGACATCCCCACCCTGCACCGCTGGCGCAACACGCCCCATGTCGCGCAATGGTGGCAACCGCCCACCCTAGACTATCCCACCGCGCTAGAGGAATATACCTTCTACATGCGTCCTGATTCAGGCGTACAAGCCTACATTATCCACCTTGACCAGCACCCCATCGGCTATATGCAGGCATGGCAAGTCCAACAATTTCCAGACTATAACCCGTTCGTCACCCTTTCCCCTCATACCACCGGTCTGGATTTGTTCATTGGGGAGGAAGCCTATCTACACCGTGGCTTGGGGGCACACCTCATCCAAACCTTCATTCATGAGTATGTTTTCACCCATCCGAGCGTGCCCGATTGCATCATTGACCCGCTCCCAGACAACCGCTCTGCCATCCGCGCCTATGAAAAAGTGGGCTTTGTCCATGAGACCACCTTTGAGCATGACGGAAGTCAGGTGTACTTCATGCGCCTCACCCGTGACACGCTCAAGCCACTTCCCCCCTTGACCTTGCTAGGGTGAAGTTATTGATTGACGTGGGTATCTCGGTTACACTGTGTAGCAAATGAGTGACACCTATTGTTATTGAAGGACGACAGCACATGAGTAAAAAGTTTATTTTGGCGTTGGATCAAGGCACCACCAGTTCACGCGCCATCCTGTTTGACCATGACGGAAACAGCATTGCCACCGCACAACAAGAGTTCACCCAGTATTATCCTCAACCCGGCTGGGTGGAGCATGATGCCAATGAAATCTGGCGTAGTCAGTTGAGCGTTGCACAACAGGTCTTACAGGCGCAACAGGTTCAAGCGCAGGACATGGCGGCAATTGGCATCACCAACCAACGCGAGACCACCATCGTATGGGATCGCACAACGGGAGAGCCAATTCACCCCGCGATTGTGTGGCAAGACCGCCGCACTTCCCAATTCTGTGATGAGCTGAAGGCAGAAGCCTTTGACCAAATCATCTTGCAACAGACGGGCTTGGTGACGGATGCCTACTTCAGCGGGACAAAGCTCAAGTGGATACTGGATCATGTGGAAGGGGCACGCGCACGCGCTGAACGCGGTGAGTTGGCGTTTGGCACGGTGGATTGTTTCCTCGCGTGGCGGTTGAGTGGGGGGCAGTTGCACCTCACTGATGTATCCAATGCCTGCCGTACCATGTTGTTTGACATCCACCGCGCCGAGTGGTCAAGCGATATTCTGGAGCGGATGGGTATTCCGCCACAAGTCTTGCCACAGGTGATGCCCTCTAGCATGGTCTATGGTGAAACTGCCAGCGAGTGGTTTGGCGGTCAAATTCCGTTGGCTGGCATCGCCGGGGATCAACAAGCGGCAACCTTTGGGCAAGCAGCTTTCCATCAAGGGATGGCAAAGAACACTTACGGCACGGGGAGCTTCTTGCTGATGAACACAGGCACCCAAGCGGTTGCCTCTCGCAACAAACTGTTGACCACCATTGCGTGGCAATTGCAAGACGCGCCCATTCAATACGCCTTAGAGGGGAGCATCTTCATCACGGGGGCAGCAGTGCAATGGCTACGTGACGAGTTGCAACTCATCCGTGATGCCCAAGAAACCGAAGCCCTTGCCACCAGCGTAGCAGACAGTGGCGGGGTGATGGTGGTGCCGGCGTTCGCTGGCTTGGGTGCCCCCTATTGGGATCAGTACGCTCGCGGGACAATCGTTGGGCTAACGCGCGGAAGTGGACGGGCGCACATCGTGCGTGCCACGCTAGAGAGCATGGCATATCAAACCCGTGATGTGGTGGAAGCAATGTTAGCGGATGGGGACTTCGGCTTGAAGGCGTTGCGCGTGGATGGCGGAGCCGTCCGCAATAACTTCATCATGCAGTTTCAAGCGGACATCTTGGGTGTGCCTGTTGAACGCCCTGCCGTCACCGAAACGACCGCACTAGGAGCCGCCTATCTGGCAGGGTTGGCAGTGGGCTTCTGGCAATCCCAAAGCGAGATTGCCACCCAATGGAAACTAGAACGCGCCTTTGAGCCAACCATGTCCGCTGACCAACGTGAGACGCTTTATGCCCAATGGAAACGCGCCGTTGAGCGGTCGCGTGGGTGGGCAGAATAGGTATAACCAACGCAATAGGCATAGAGAATACTCTCTATGCCTAGCTAACGGTGACGCGCGTTCAGTTAAATGGAAGCAAGATAGGTGAGCAATGCTTCGCGGTCGGTTGCGTTCATGCCAATGAACGCATCACGTGAGGCTTGCGCTTCGCCCCCATGCCACAAGATCGCCTCGCTCAGGTTGCGGGCACGCCCATCATGCAAGTAGTAGGTGTGCCCGTTCACCGTCTCAAACAAGCCAATCCCCCATAGTGGTGCAGTGCGCCATTCGCTTCCGCTCGCCTGATAATCCAACTGTCCATCCGCCAAGCCTTCGCCCATGTCATGTAGCAACAAATCGGTGAAGGGTGCAATCGTCTGATTAGACAGCTGGGGAACGGTGGGATGAATCCCCGTCGTGACTTGTGGCAAGTGACAGGTGCTACATTGCGCTTGCACGAACAACGCTTCTCCGCTTTGGAATTGTGGCGAAGTGGTGTTGCGTTGGGCAGGCACGCCGAGCGTTTGAGTGTAGAACGCCACCTTTTGTAATACGTCGTCGGTCACTTCAGGCGTGCCCCCGTTCGGCAATCCCAAGCAATCCACTTGTGCAGCCGTGCAGGGATTGCCCATGAAGATGCTGGTCGTCAAGCCCATATCACCATTGAACGCCCCTGCCGATTGTTGGAGGAGGTGGGGTTGATTCGCTTTCCATCCGAAGTAACCCAGCGCAAGGCGATTGTTGAAGAAGTCCCACACATAGTTAGGCTTGCCGGATATGCCATCCCCGTTGCTATCGTTGGGATCAGCAACAGCGAGGATGGTATCTTCTGAAATCGCTTCCAATAAGCCCAAGCCGTAAATCTGGTTGCCCACACGTGGCGAGAAGGTGATGCCGTCCGCCAATGCCCCATCCGACAAGCCTTCAATGCGGTAACTGGGGGCACGCAAACTGTACGCCGTACCGTCGGCAAACGTACCGCTCACTTCGGTATACTCAATGACCACGCTCCCTTCTGCTTGATACCCTGCAATGCCCATATCTTGCAGTTGCCCCCCATAGGTTGGGTCAGCAAGGGTTTCGCCGTGTAGCCCTTGTTGGTTGATAGCCAAGCGAACGAGCAACCCGCTCCCTTGTGTGAGCGGTTGTCCGCGCCCATCCGCCACGTGGCACCCCTCGCACGAGGTCGCGTTCATGATCGGACCCAACCCGTCCCCGATGGAATCCACCGTGCCGAGCGGTTCAAACATCATGGCGAAGAGTTCATCCCCTTCGTCATGGGCGGTGATTTGTGCATCGTTTAGGTTATTCAGTGCGTGGGCAAAAGCATCGGTGGTGGTGTCTTCAAAGGTGTGGTCGCCCCCAGCATAAACGAGGAGAACCTCTTCAAAGGCGACTGTCTCCGCTTGGTCATTGTTGTTGTTATTGTTGTTGCGTTGCCCATCCCCGCGTCGTCCGTCCCCACGTTGTCCATCTCCGCCTTGCCCATTATTGGGGCGCGGTGGGTTGTTTTGCTGGGCAAGGGTGATGCTGGCACTCAACATCAAACAAATTACGGTAATGGTGGCAAAAACTTTCCACATGATTCTTACTCTCCTACATGAATAAAGTTAAATGAATTTAAGATTCATGTTCACTGTAGAGGGCAGTTGTCATCAAACCATACGAAGCATGTAATCGGTTTGTAAATTCCTACTGCTTGGTTAGGGAAAATAGGATGGGGGGGGATTTCGTGCAGATTGTCCCTTGCGGAGGAGATAAAGATCGTTTAACATGTTGCTTCGTTGTTCGCCGCTGTAGCTCAGCTGGTAGAGCAATGCACTGAAAATGCATGGGTCGACGGTTCGAGTCCGTCTGGCGGCAACGCAAAAAGCCACGTTAATCGTGGCTTTTTTGTTTTGTGATGCCCCCTGTGCCTCGTTCCCGTGCGGAGTCGCCCTTCCTTGCACGTGCCCAAAATCGTAGCAATGCCAACACCAGTTTTATCTTAGAAAACTGATACGGTTTCGCATTATTATCTTTCCTTTCGCTACACTTTTTCACCCCTCTTTATTTGTTTTTGTTTCATGCGTCAGCCCTTTCATATAGAATAACCTTGAGCATTCCATCGCTTGTGGAAACACAAAGGGGAATAAACCACCCTGTTTTTGTATGTGGGTTGCCAAGCGCAAATTATTATTCCCTTGTTTTATACACCATAATTCAAGGTTGAAATGTCTTTCTAGCCGATGTAAGTAATAAAGGTTGTAACGATGACGCTTTCCCCTGTTGAACAACTAACGAGTCGTGTATATGGCGATTCGTTCAAACTCTATGATATTGAGGAATTTGAGAAATTCCTTGAGCCACTCAAAATTCGCTATCAGCAAAACAACATCGACCCACAGGTTTTCAAGGGTAAGCGTTGTTTGGATGCTGGCTTTGGAAGTGGGCGCGGTTCTATTTTTATGGCACAGAATGGTGCATCTGAAGTGGTTGGCATTGACCTAAGTGAAAAGAATGTTCAAACAGCACAAAGATGGGCAAGCCATTACGGATATACCAATATGAAGTTTTATCAAGGAAATCTGCAAGCATTGGCTTTTGAAGATGAATCCTTTGATATTGTTTGGTGTAATGGGGTTTTACATCATTCCGATGATCCTAACACAGGATTAGATGAAATCAGTCGTGTTTTGAAAGTCGGCGGATATATGTGGCTCTACCTATATGGTTCGGGCGGGGTCTATTGGAACTTGGTTGATGTCATTCGGCGTGAACTGAAGCACACAGATTCAATGCACTGTTTGGCATTGCTACTGGCTTGGCAAGTTCCTTACGGGCGTGTTGCAGAATATATTGATGATTGGTATGTTCCGCATTGCCGACGCTATACCATTGCTGATTTGAACGAGAAACTTGTTGGCTTGGGGTTCGATGATCCACAATGTCTGACAGGCGGAACCCCCTATGACACGTCTTATAAAGTCCATCTTCAAGGACAAGGGGATTTATTTGGCGAGGGAGATTTGCGTTATTTCGCTCAGCGCACAAACAATCGTTTAGACCGTTCGATTCAATTACCCGACATCAACGAGATCGGCTCTGCCTATCAAGAGTCGGCTATCACCCTTGAATTCGTTGAGAAGTTCAACCATATCAGCCAGCTGATTACACGCTTTGCCAGCACCTACATTCCAGACCATCTTTTCTCGGCACAAGTGGGGGGCTTCCGTTCTATGCAGATGGTGTTACGCGATATGATGTCTGAACCCAATCCATTTGATGTGAACAAGTTCAATCAACATCTGGACAAGATTGTCACGGATTTAAGTCTAGGCTAGGTTTTGGCGGTATGGGATAGGCTTCAACCTATCCCATACGGCTACTCAGGTTTTAATAACTGTTCGGCATCAATGAACTCGGCATAGGCTTGTGCTTGCGTGCGTGTTCCAACCTGATTGAAGTGTCCGCCATCTTCAAAGAACAGATCCTCACGCTCGGTTAGGATCGTTGCCAAGTCAATCAACGGAATGTCTAATTCTGTTGCAACATCGCGAGTGAGCGCGTTATGTTCTTCGACTGCATCTTTGAGAACGTCGGGGAATATTTCGTTAGGTGTGTTTTGGGAATATGCCCACGTCGAAAGCATGATACGGATGTCGTGAACTTGTGCAATCCCAATTATGCTTTTGAGGTTACGGGCGAAATATTCAGGGGTGTTGATGGCAAAGCGTTCTGCCTCACTAAGGTTATCCGCCTCGCAATCCACCACCTGCACGCCATTGCTACCCACTTGAGCCGGATTTTTCATCCACCCCAGTTGCAACAGTAAAAACCGTTGCAACACAAATGGAGGCAGGTTAGAGGGGATCGGATCGAGCACGCTGATGTAGCCCAAACCACGCGCGGGGTTTTGCCCACGATAACAATCCACGCTCAAATCGCGTCGCTGGTTAGCATCATTGACCGCATGATAAACAATCACCAAATCAGGCTCCATTTCCAACCCACGAAACGCAAAGTTAGCCAGTGAATGCCATGTGCGATACCCAATCACCCCTCCGTTGATGACCTCAACATTGCTATACCCGTATTCATCACGCAAGATATTCTGCAATTGGGCGGGGTAAGCATATTCCCAATCCATGCCCAAGCCATACGTGGTTGATCCACCCAGCGTCAAAATTCGTTGTACGCCCTCTGGTTTGGGGTAGGTGATTTCTGCGCCACGAAACCCAACCGCATTATGACCGGGATAATTCGGCTCTAGTCCATATTCTAAAAAGGGAAGGCTCATCACCGAACGTTGAATCTGATTGATACGCTCTTGTGAATAAACATACTTCACGCGGTCTTCTTCTGATCCGTTCAAACTAAACCACAAGCGCATCGATCCCTCTAAAACTGCCAGCATCACCAAAGTGCTAACCGCAATGATGAAGACGGCTTGAAAGAGTTTGGCTAGGCGTTGTTGTCCCTTCGTCTCATTGAGCAACCAACCAAGCATCGCACCAAGCATCAGCAACGTCCATCCCCCTACCAACCACCATACCCCCCGCGATTGCACAAGGATAACCGTATTGGGGTAGTAGATACGGGTGGTGTCATTTTCCAGCGTCACCGTCAGGGTGGGAGGATTGGCTTGGGTTAGGCAGACGGTCTGTATGCCTTCCCCTACAGTGGGTTGGTCATTGAGATAAACGGCACGGATACCTTCTAGCTTCCACGACCATTCAACACAATCCCCCTGCCACAGAACAAATCGCTTGTTGGTTTTCAAACTCAAACTACTTGAGTCCACTTGTTCGGTGAGGTGGGTTGATATAGGTAAACTGGGTAGGGACAGCATCACAATGAGCAAACCTACCCAGCTGATGAAAATACCAATGGCAAATTTTTTCATGCTTTCATCCTAAATTCGTCGATTAGCCACAGGGGACAACCTCTAACGTGGTGAGGGTGACATAGGGTGCGCCAGCTTGTTGGGCATTCGATACCAATAGAGGCTCGCCACTTTCATTGTCATAGAAACCATTCACCAGCACATACTCACCGCTGGGGGTTTCGGTGGGAATATCTAAACGGAAACGATCGCTTAGGTAGATCATATCCTTGACCGTCCAGTCTAGCGTGGATTGTTCGGGATGAGGGGGGGCATCAATGCCAGCGATTTGGGCGGTTTGGTCAACGGTGAGTAGCTTCACGAATGTATTGTAATAGCGTGTGTTGAAGGTTTTGTTGCGCCATGTGAGCGATAGTTCGATGGTATCCCCTGCGCAAACTTGGGAAGGCGTATACAGATCATATCCGATCATCTCGAAGATACCATAATCTGCTACCTGCGCATGAAAGGGTGACATATCCACGCGATACACGCTGACCAACTTGGTTTCTTCCTGTGTGAAAAGAGGGGGTTCTACGCGGTAGCGGTCAGCAAAGCGTTGTAATTCGGGGAAGTAACCCCAAACCGGCTGAAGGACATGTAGCGTTGGACGTTGGTCAAATAACTC
>JBMOEO010000048.1:0-27884 GCA_049318945.1 Phototrophicaceae bacterium
CCAATGGCGATTTTGTCTGCATCTTTGGCAACCACATTGATTAGCCCGCCGTTGTCAAGCGCGACAGCAATCCCAACGTTGACATGACGATGAATAACAAACTTGTCCCCATAGAAGTGGGTGTTGAAGTTCGGGAATTGACGGACGCTCAATGCCAACGCCTTGACCAACATATCATTAACGCTGATGCGCTTTGCCTTATCCTCAATAGTGGCATTGAGTTGATTGCGCAAAGCGGAAAGGGCATCTAGGTTGACTTCAGCAGTGATGTAGAAGTGTGGCACTTGTTGTTTAGATAAGACCATACGCTCGGCAATTTTAGCGCGAAGTTTGGAAATATCTTGGATGTCTACATGGTCGCCACTGGGTAATTTACCGTAAGTAGTTTGTGCAGGAATGCCACTGGCTACTGGAGCAGGTTGAGCAACTGGAGTGGGGGCGATCACTGGGGTGGCAACAGCAGGAGCAGGCGCAACAAAGTTTTCAACATCCGCCTTCAAAATGCGCCCTTGTGGACCCGTCCCAGAAATTTGGGCAATATCAATCCCGCGTTCTTCAGCAACCTTGCGTGCGACAGGGGAAATGCGGACGCGCCCATCTTCGGTAGTGCTTGCACCGTTGCTGGTGCTAACGGGGGCAACGGTGGCGGATGCCGTCACTGCTGGGGAACTGGAAACAGCAACAGGAGCAGCTGGGGCGGCTTCGCCTTCTACCCCAACAAACCCAATCACCGCGCCAATTTTGAGATTCTCACCGGGTTGAAACTTAAACTCTAGGATTTTGCCCCCCAACGGAGAAGCAACTTCAACGGTGGTTTTATCCGTCTCCACTTCCGCGATGATGTCCCCTTGCTTGATGACATCCCCAACGGCTTTCGTCCAATTGATGAGCAATGCTTCCTGCATATCCATGCCCAAATCAGGCATGACGAGTTCTTGAGCCATTTATAATACCTCCCGAATAGCGGCGATTACTTTGTGTACATCTGGTAACGCCATGAGTTCAATATTCTTAGAGTATGGAAGCGGAACATCCGCAGACGAAACACGCTTGATGGGCGCGTCCATATAATCGAAGAGGTCTTCTTGAATGCGCGTCGCAATTTCTGCCCCAACGTTATACATGGGCAATGCCTCTTCCACGATGACACAGCGATTGGTCTTCTTGAAGCTGGCATAGACTGGCTCTAAATCAAGCGGACGTAGCCAACGCAAGTCGATGACCTCACATTCAACCCCTTCTTTCGCCAATTCTTTAGCAGCATCCAATGCCCAATGAACACCGCGTGCATACGCCACCAACGTGACGTGTTTCCCTTCACGCTTGACATCGCTCTTGCCGATAGGAATCGTGAAGTCTAGGTTGTCATCGGGGATTTGACCGATCAAGGGATAGAGCGCGATGGACTCGCTGAAGATGACAGGGTTATCATCACGGATGGCGGCTTTCAACATGCCATACGCATCCAGTGGGGTGGAGGGCATGGCGACATACATACCAGGGAAATGCGCGAAGATCACCTCTGGGGTGTGGGAGTGGGTAGCGGTAGCTTGCATGCCCCAGCCCGAAGCCCAACGCAAGACCATCGGCACTTTGAATTGTCCATTGAACATGTAATGGATTTTCGCCATGCTGTTGACAATGGCATCAAAAGCAACAAAAGCGAAGTTCACAGTCATGATTTCTGGTACAGGGCGCAAGCCATTCATTGCCGCACCAACAGCCGCGCCAATAATGGCGGCTTCAGAAATGGGCGTATCCTTCACACGACGCGCACCAAATTCTTGGTAGAACCCTTCGGTTACGCGGTGTGTCCCGTTCCACTTCCCAACTTCTTCCCCCATTACGAATACGCGATCATCACGACGCATTTCTTCTAACAAAGCAGTCCGAATTGCACCGCGCATTTGAGTATTTTTCATAGCCATGAGGTTTGCTCCGTTCGCTTATTGTTCAACGTAAATATGACGATACAGGTCTTCTACCGTCGGTTCTGGGCTTTGACGGGCAAACTCGATGGATGCTTCCACTTGTTCTTCCACTTGGGCATGAATCTGATTGAAGGTTTCATCTATATCAGCATAGCCCTGCGTGCGAATGTATTCTGCCATCACATCCATGGGGTCACGGTCTTTGAAGCGTGACATCTCTTCTTTGCGCGTTTCAGAATCATACAACCGATCAGAAACGCCATGCCCCAAGTAACGATAGGTCATCACCTCTAACAAGACGGGACCGGTTGTGCGAGCATACTCTGCGGCTTGGCTGACTACATCGTACACCTCAAGCGTGTTTTGCCCGTCCACTCGTGGGAAAGCGTGCATGTTGTAGGACTTGGCGCGGTCAATTAAAACCGGATTGCCGGCGGATTCCTCAACAGATGTTCCCATGCCATAGAAGTTATTCTCGATCAACCAAACTACCGGCAAATTCCAAATGGCAGACATGTTCAATGCTTCATGGAAGTAGCCATTGTTGCTGGCACCATCCCCAATGAAACACAACACAACTTCATTGTCGCCACGATATTGTGATGCCAAGGCGATGCCGGTTGCTAGGGGTAGGTGTGCGCCAACGATAGCGTATCCCCCCCAAAAACGATGCGCTCCAGAAGCAATGTGCATAGACCCACCCTTGCCTCCGCCTGTGCCTGTTGCCTTACCATACATTTCTGCCATCACATATTTTGGATCCACCCCACGCACAATGGCGTGACCGTGGTCACGGTAAGCGGTGATAACGTGATCGGTTTCATTGAGGGCGTGGATGGATCCGACAATGACCCCCTCTTGCCCGTTCGCCAAGTGGAGATAAACTCCGCCAATTTCTTTAGCTACGTAAAGGTCTTTCGAACGTTCTTCAAACCGTCGTATGAGAACGATCTCATGATACATACGCAACAAATCATCTTTTGTGAGTGCCATGTGAAGTCCTTGCTTGTGAATTGCCCAGTTGGATACAACCTTGAAATCTATTTGATACCTGTTTTTTACCTGACCAAGTGTATCATCAGATCAGCAGGGTTTACAGGGAAAGACCAATGTGGGAACTTTTGAATCTCATAAAGCGTCTACGTCACAAGTAGCACATTGTATCCATTAGGAGGAATCCAGATGAAACACTTCATCATCATGCTAAGTCTTATGTCTATGCTCAGTGGGATGGTTTTCGCCCAGTCCGCTCAACCCATAGAAGATGGCATTAGCCTGACCATCTACAACCAAGGCACCGCCTTAGTACAAGATCGGCGCACTGTATCCATTCGTGAAGGCGTGAACCCGCTCCACTTCACCGATGTGGCAAGTGGCATTGATGCCACCTCCGTCAACTTCGTTTCGCTTACCGACCCACTGAATACCTTCGTCTTGGAGCAAAATTATCAGTATGACCTCGTAAGCGCAGAAGCCCTCTTACAACGCTATATTGATTCAGAAGTCCACCTGACGATGACCGATGGGAGCGAGCAAGTGGGGGTGTTGTTGAGCGCACAAAGCGACACGATCATCATCAAACGCCAGCGGGATGATGCCATCTTGATGATTGATGGAAGCAATGTACAAGATGTACGTTTCCCCAATCTTCCCGAAGGACTCATCACACGCCCGACGTTACGCTGGTTATTGAATGCCCCACGCACGGAAGATCAACAAATTGAGTTAACCTACCTAACGTATGGCATGAACTGGGAAGCAGACTATAACCTGCTCTTGAATCCAAATGGGACAACCCTTGATCTAAACGGCTGGGTGACGCTCAACAACACCAGCGGGGCAAGCTACCCCAATGCACAAGTCAAGCTCATTGCTGGAGATGTCAACCGCTTGCCTGACCTCACTGATGTGGCTTATGCACAAGCCTTACCAACAGCCCGTGCAGTAGATGAGGCAGTTGCTACAGGCGCAACCCAGCGCGAATTCTACGAATATCAACTCTATGAACTCAATCGTCGGGTGACGGTTGGGAACAATGAGACCAAGCAAGTCGAGTTTGTGGTTGGGCGTGCTGTTCCTGCACAAACCTATTATGTATATGATGGAAGCCCCGCCTTCTATGGATACTATAGCCCCATCATTGATAGTGGCTATGGCTACACCGGCATCACCGATGTTCAAAACTATCTAACTTTCACCACAGATGCAAACGTCGGGTTAGGGGCAGACTTGCCCGCCGGCAATGTGCGTGTCTATCAAGAAGATGTGGACGGGGCGGCGTTGTTGATTGGGGAAAACAGCATTGACCACACCCCACAAGGCGAAGCAATACACCTCTACTTAGGTAACGCCTTCGATTTAGTGGGCGAACATATCGAAAAGAACTTTAACACCCTCTCAACGAATGTCTTTGAAGAGACGATTGAGATCAAATTGCGTAACCGCAAGTCGGATGAAACTGTTCAAGTGCGCGTTCCAGAACGCCTCTATCGCTGGTCAGACTGGCAAATCATTGAAGCAAGCGACACATGGACGAAACTAGACTCGACCACAATTGAATTCCGCGTTGATGTTGAGCCTGACACCGAGCGCATTCTCACCTACACCGTGCGCTATACCACACCATAAACTTTGAGGAGTACCAAGTGGGTGACGGTTGAGTGTCACCCACTCGAATTACCACAAGGACAACTGAACGCTTTCAGGATGCGCCCTCGTCATTTGATGGGGGGCATCTTCTAAATATTGCTTGATTGCCCGTGCAACATACTCTGCCAATTTAACAGGGACGGCATTACCGATGAGTTGTTCCATTTGTGTTTTAGTCCCATGCCACTTAAAGGTATGTGGAAAAGTTTGCAGATAGCTTCGCTCTAGGGTAGTGAGCGGGCGAAAATTCGCTTTGGTGTGGGTTGCATCGGATGGATGCGGTTGGTAATTTTGAGGGATAGGACGGTTCACACCCCGAATCGTTGGGCTAGGTTCATAGATGCTGAAGATAGCGCGACGCTGATAGCTACGTGGATGACGATAGTAAAATTCAGTATTGAGGGTATCTCCCAAGTAATCGTGTATCGTCATCGGTTTTTGGGCTAGGTTGTGTTGTAGATAAGGCTTAAGGGCGTTTTGTTCTCCGTTTAACTCCCCCACCAAAAAATAACGTTTGCGATTTTGTGGCACACCACATAGGCTCGCCACCAGAACCTGCTCGGTTAATCCATAACCCGCTTCAGACAAAAGTTGCTTTGCTATTTGTAAACTTTTGCTTTTAATAACTCGATCGACATTCTCCATGACCACCCATTGTGGGCGCAGGGTAGAAACAATTTGAGCATAACGAATCGTTAAATCCGCCCTACCAAGTGATTCATCACGCTTACCTGCGCTAGAAAAGTCTTGACAAGGGGGACCACCAATAATCATCTCGGGGTTAAATTGTGCGATCAATTCAATAACGGTTTCATGTGATAAATCTAGGCAATATATCGGGTGGTCAAAGTTGGCTTGGTATACATCACAAGCTATTTTCCAGCTATCAAAGCCAGCTTGGATCGCAAAGCCTGCATTCTGAAAACCCAAACTCATCCCACCACACCCTGAAAATAGCTCAACCGTTTTCATCCTTTTGCCTTTACGTTAGTCAAATATCCCCATTGTACTGAGTATAGCGGCATCTAAACGTCGTTCTGGGCTAAGGTATTGTTCTGCTCCGCCCAGAATGATCTCATTCAATATGGTCTTGCTAAAACGCGGACGCGCCAATTCTGGGCAACTCATGATCGAATGGGTAATTTTCCCATTCACAGCGAACGCTTTGTCATTCTTGCTATTAAAGGTAATCTGGTCAATAACCTGTCTATAAGAAATACGCCCATTATTGATGTAATCTTGCAACATCTTCGCCAACCAAACAACCGCTCTAGCCCCTCTTGAAACCGTATTCCCACTACCACTTACCTCTCGAAAGAATAATCGAGTAAATGCGAAATCACTCCAGACAAAGAAATCGAAGGCATTCTCATGGAGTAATAATTTTTTGCCCTGTGTTTTCCAAATGGGTTGTAACACTAAGGGGGTTTGAAGGTGATGATGGTGAATCAAAAGTTCATTCAGGGTAGCCATCATTTCAGGAATATGAGGTGCCACCTCATTCAGGTTTCCCCAGTTCTTGAGTGTGCCAAAAGGAGGGGATGCGAACAGATTCTGTAATTGAAGGTGAGGAATAGAGCTAATTATTCGTAAGGCAATGTAAAGGATCGTATCTGGGCGCACCACCAATTCACAACCATACTGGCTTTCATCTAAGGGATAGGTAGCATTATCGGGTATGGCAGTCAGCTTGATCTCTAAAGCCCTACTAAATTGTCCTGTTTCTGTATTCATCATCACCAAGTCTGTTCTGGGAAGCGTGTCAAAAACAAGAGCGCGATATGCTGGAAAATCACTTTCAAAAACGAAGAAAGTTGATGCGCTGGTAGGACTCATCCCTATAACACCTTCAACATCTATGTGCTGATGGGTGACTTTCCCTAAATCATCAAGCCTCAAATAAATAGGTTGCAATTCATTTTTGTGCAAATAACACATTAACGATGCAGGGAACGCATTATTAAAGGTGTTTTTACCCCAGTTTTCAGGTTTGGTGAAATCCTTATTCGACCGCTGTAATCCAAACATACTCGGTTTTTCACTAGATTGATTCACGTTGTTATTCTCCGATTGATGAAGTGGGTGACGGTTGAGTGTCACCCACTTGGTAGAGGATTGCTTTATGCGGGGGCAGTGCCCAATTGATTGGTGGATTCCCCATCAGAGGGGGTTGCTGTTGGGGGAATAGAACGGTTGCTATCGTCTGAGGTAGACTTGCTGGCGTTCTGTGTGTTGGTGAGGGGCAAGCTAGGTAGATAACCATGCTCCATCACCTTCATGAACATATCCCGATCTAACGTTTCTTCTTCCATCAATACTCCCACTAACTGATCGAGCTTCTCGCGGTTGGCACGCAGCAGTTCAACCGCGCGGTCATAGCCTTTGGAGACGATGGACTGAATTTCCTTATCAATGTTTTGGGCGGCTTCTTCACTGTAGTCACGGTCATCTACCCAACCACGACCCAAGAACGGGTTGCCCGATGAACCGCCGAAGGTGCGTGGTCCAAGCGTTTCACTCATCCCATATTGCGTGACCATGGCGCGTGCCATGTTGGTTGCTTGTTGCAAATCCATGCTGGCACCGGTGGTGTATTGGTTGAACACCAATTGTTCCGCCGCACGTCCACCCATTGCCGCACAAATACGATCTGCAAATTGTTCTTTGGTGATATACAGAATATCTTCCTCTGGAAGAGGCATCACATAGCCACCTGCACGACCACGCGGAACGATGGTGATCTTGTGTACGGGGTCAGCATTCTCTAAGAAGTGGAACAGCAAGGCATGCCCTGCCTCATGATAGGCGGTGGTACGCTTGTCGCGTTCGCTCATCACACGGCTCTTGCGTTCGGGTCCAATTGCCACACGTTCCATCGCCTCTTGCATTTCTGACATGCCGATGGTGCGCTTGTTACGGCGTGCCGCCAACAGTGCCGCCTCGTTGATAAGGTTCTCTAGGTCAGCACCGCTCATGCCAGGGGTGATCTTGGCGATCGCCTCTAGTTCTACATCCTTGGCAACGGGTTTACCGCGCGAGTGAACGCGCAGGATTTCTAAACGCCCTTTCACATCGGGGGCATCCATTGTCACTTTGCGGTCAAACCGACCGGAGCGGAGTAACGCCGGATCAAGAATGTCAGGGCGATTGGTTGCCGCCATCATGATGATGTTGGTATCGTTCTGGAACCCGTCCATCTCAACCAAGATTTGATTGAGGGTTTGCTCACGTTCATCATGACCACCACCCCAGCCAGCACCACGTTGACGACCGACCGCATCAATTTCATCAATGAAGATGATCGCAGGAGATTCTTTCTTCGCGCTTTCAAACAGATCACGCACACGGCTTGCGCCCACACCTACGAACATTTCCACAAATTCAGAACCGGAAATGTGGAAGAAGGGCACCCCAGCTTCACCAGCAACGGCACGCGCCATCAACGTTTTACCAGTGCCGGGAGGTCCAACCATCAAAACGCCTTTGGGGATGCGTGCCCCCAATTGAATGAACTTGTCAGGTTCTTTGAGGAACTCAACAATTTCTTGTAACTCTTCCTTCGCCTCTTCAGAGCCAGCCACATCACTAAAGCGCACTTGTGGGCGTTCAATATCACGCGCCACCCGCGCACGGCTGCGCCCAAAGTTCATCGCTTGATCTTGTCCGCCACGTACCGAACGCATCATGCGCCACAATAGCCACACGATAATCAAGAACGGACCGACAGACAAAATGATGTTAAGCAATAAGCCAGCGGTTTCATCGCCCCGTTGTTCAGCAAAGGTCACTTTTTGTAGGTCGCTTTGGCTGACACCAAAGACAACCAATTGATCGAAAAGATTGCTTTGGGGGTCTTTGTAGTACGTATTGGTGGTGTCATCTGTGTAGCGAATGACAACATCTGCCCCACCGCGCACCGTAATGGCATCAACGCGCCCTTCTTCAATATCGCTGGCAAGTTGATTCAAGCTAATGGGGGGAGTACCAAAACGCGAATTGTTGTTGGCAAGGAACAACAAGAGCAAGAAAATGCCAATCAACAACGCAAGGGGCCAAAACCGCTGTACATTGCGGTTATTGTTATTCAACGGACTATTCCCATTGGGTTTTTGTCCTGATTGATTTTCTGGTGGGGTTTGGTTATTCACCTCAAAGTCTCCACGTTTGAACGACATCTTTCACACTAAACTATAGTCGCTTATTGGGCATGGGGTCAATAAGACTAGCAAACCTATGATATGTTTCTTATATCTCCTTTACATAAGCAAATCGTTTCATCCTAATTTAAGCAACGGTTGTGTGGCACAATGTACTGACTTTGAAACTTAGATAGGGAAAATATATGGCTTTGCCCATATTCATGGAGAGAATGAGCCAACGCCCTGCTTTATACGGAGGTTGGATTTCCATACCCAACGCACTGGTGACAGAAACGATTGCACGGGTTGGGTTTGATTATGTCTGTCTGGATTTGCAACACGGTTTCATAGATTATCAGATCGCCGTGCACTTGTTGCAACTCATTGGGCTTGGGCAATCCGTGCCAATTGTGCGCCCTCCGCTCAACGATACCACTTGGATCGGAAGGTTGTTGGATGCAGGGGCGATGGGTTTAATCATCCCCATGATTAATTCTGCACAGGATGCCCAAGCAGCAGTGGATGCCACACGCTACGCCCCACGCGGCACACGCAGTTGGGGACCGCTACGTCCGTTGATGCACACCACCCCACAAGCCTATGTGCAGAAGGGGCAATTTGAGATCGCCGTCATCCCGATGATTGAAACGGTTGACGCGCTCAACGACGTGGAAAAGATTGTACAGGTTGAGGGCGTGAATGGTGTATATGTTGGACCCTCTGACCTGCATCTGGCACTGGGCTTAGAACCCAGCTACGACAGTGACCACCCGCGCTTTCTTGAGGCGATTGACCATGTATTGGCTACCTGTCAAAAGGCAGGCGTTTTCGTCGGCATACACGCTACAGCAGAATTGGCACCCAAACGTTTTGCGCAAGGGTTCAGAATGATTAACGCCGCCGCTGACTTAGCTATTCTCAAAAGTGGCATGACCCAATCATTGAAAATCGCTCAAGGCTAAATGAGGTTCTGTAAAGATATACTCAAAAAAAATTGACGTTATTGGGCAAAGAACGTTACAATAATGTGTGCCTAATATTGGTTGGCTAAATCGGAGCATCATTTTGAATTACTATGCGGATGGAGCAAACCTCTCCAAAGAAGAAAGCACCAAACCCACCCGTGAGCCTTATTTGGCTGAGGGTCATTTTGGTGTCACCCAGTATTTGAGCGACACCGATTTTGAAGAGAATGATCCACGCTGGGGTAATGCCCGCTTTAGCTCTCGTATGGTTTTGCAACTCAAAGTGTTGGAGTATGGCAACACCTTCAATTTTGATTATGACAGCGTGCAAGAGTTATTGATCGGTCGGCGTGATCCCATCAATAACGCCCATCCAGATGTTGACCTAGAACCGTTTGGGGGAGTAGATAAAGGGGTTTCACGGAGACACGCTTCTATTGTTCGCAAGGATGGTGCGCTCAGCATCCTAGATCATGGCACCCCAAATGGTACTTTTCTGAATGGTCAAAAGCTCATTCCAGAACAAGCACGCATTGTTCGTGATGGGGATGATTTGCGCTTTGGGCATTTAACCTTGCGCATTTCGTTCTTGATAATGAACGACTAGATGAGCGATTTTCACCCTTACCAATCAATAGCCAGAATGGATTTTGCATGACGGAGCGGACAAATGAACAATGGGTTGCTGATCTAAAAGCAGACCTCCCCACCCAAACGACCGCCATTGAAGATTTACAAAAACGATTAAAGCGTTCGATTTATTATTATCTAAGCAATGAGCGCAGTGATTTAGCAAGCCTTGCCAGCCAAGAGCTAGACCAAATGGCGCAAGACATTGCGCAAGATGCGGTTCTGCGTGTGATGAATAACCTCGATACGTTTAGGGGAGCAAGCCTCTTCACAACATGGGCAACCAAGATCGCCATACGGATGGCAATCAGTGACTTACGACGCGCCCATTACAAGGATTACAGCCTTGATGAAATGACCATCGGGGGAGAGTTATTGCCCAACGTTGCTGATAGTGCCGCCGATTCCCTACAGGGCACCAAGCCCGCTAACCCCGAATCCGTAGCAGAGCGTGAGGACGTGCTTCACAAAATTAGCACTGCCCTAGAAGAGGCACTCACCGAGCGTCAACGTCAAGCGTTGGTGGCGATTGCCATTGAAGGAGTCCCCCTAGAAATTGTAGCAGACCGCATGGGAACAAACCGCAACGCGCTGTACAAACTGCTTCATGATGCTCGCAAGAAACTCAAGCAACACCTTGAAACACAAGGTTTGTCAACTCATTACATGATTCAACTATTTCAGTGATACACAGGAAAAAGGGATGGTGTTTTGTGGAGAGCGGGCGACGAGATTCGAACCCGTGACCTTCTGCTTGGGAAGCAGACATTCTACCGCTGAACTACGCCCGCATTAGATTGAATATTCTATACGGCGTATTGCTTGTTTGACAAGGGAGACTTTTGGCATGATCCAACCCAAACAAACCAACGAAACCCTACAAGCGGACATCCATAACACGGTGTTATCACACGGGGAGATAGCCGTGTGGTGGTTAGGACAAAGCGGTTACGCCTTCAAAACTGCCCATGCCACTTGGTTTGTTGACTTGTATCTATCTGACCATCTCACCCAAAAGTATGCCTACACTCCCCAACCCCACATCCGCATGACCCAAGCACCCTTGCAGTCATCTCATTTGTGTGAGGGGGCAACGCTCCTGTTTGCCACACACAAGCATTCAGACCATCTTGATCCCGTCAGCATCCCACACATCCTGCATGCCAACCCGAATAGTCGGCTAGTTTTACCGCAAGCATGCCTAGCCTACGCTACCGATTCATTGGGCTTACCCCGTGAACAGTTGATTCCCACGCGCGGGGACGAAAGCCTCACCCTACAAGGCATGACCGTGCATGTCATTCCCTCCGCTCACCCACACCTAAGTTATAGTGAAGCAGACGGTTATCCATGTGTAGGCTACGTATTTGAGATAGACGGCATCACCCTGTATCACAGCGGGGATACGGTGTTATATGAGGGGTTGGCGAATCGGTTGCGTCCGTATGCGGTTGATCTTGCCTTCCTCCCCATCAACGGCACAACCCCACACCTGCAGGCATTGAATGTCCCACCCAATATGAACATGAGCGAAGCCATTCAATTGGCAATTCAGATGAACACCGCCTGCCTCATCCCCTGCCATTACGATATGTTCACCTTCAACACAGTGCCGATAGAAGATTTTATGGTGCTAGTGGAGCAAACCTCACAGAACTATCGCGTTCTGCAATGTGGAGAAAGAATAGTCTTTCGCGGTAAATCTTAAATAAACTTAAGTGTTCCTTCAGTAAAAAAGGCTTAACTGCTCTTGACCAGAAAAAGTTTTCTGTATTACACTTGAGGAGCAATAGAAAACGTTTACACAATGATCCATTTTTGAAGTCATAGAATAGATAAAATTTTGGGTAAGATTACAATCCAAGATGTGGCACAGCGTGCCAATGTCTCCATTGCGACAGTATCACGAGTATTGAACGACAACCAAAGCGTAGCAGGCGAACTGCGCGAGCGCGTTTTGTTGGCAACCGATCAATTGGGTTATAAGCCTGACCGCATCGCTCGGAGGCTTCGCGCTCAAAAAAGTGAAGTCATCGGCTTGATTGTCGCAGACATTCAAAACCCCCACTTTGTCTCAGTCATTCAAGGGGTACAGGATGCCGCCTATGACCATGGAATGAACATCATCCTTTGTGATACGAACGAAGCCCCAAGTCGTCTAGCTGAAAACATTCAGGTTTTACGCGCGGAATCTGTGGCAGGTTTAATCATTGTACCCACCCCTTCAGGGGATATAGAACTTCTACGCGAGCTACAGAAGGATCACTTCCCGTTAGTGGTATTGGATCGCACCATCGAGGGGTTAGCGTTGGATACGGTCATGTCGGACAACTTTCAAGGTGCGTATGATGCCGTCAACCATTTGATTGGTTTGGGGTATCGTCGAATCGCCGGCATCTTCCCCGATGTTCAAACAGGTATCGAGCGACGCGCCGGCTTCATCCAAGCGCATCTTGATGCTGGGCTAGGCAAGCCTTCCCCATCCCTCATCCTAAGCGGAAGCTACCGTGCACAGGGAAGCTATGAAGTTGCCTATCGACTTTTCAAAGAACAATTACCCGACGCGGTTTTCACCGCGACAAACTTTGTAACATTAGGTGTCATTCGTGCCATCCGTGAATTAGGGATTCTTGTCCCCAATGATTTGGCACTGATCGGTTTTGATGACCTGCCCTGGGCGGATGAGCTATTCATCCCCTATACGGCGGTTGCCCAACCCACCTATGAAATCGGTACGCGAGCGGTACAACTATTGTTGGAGCGCATCAACGGGATCGCAGAAGAATCCCCCCGTCTGGTCAAGCTCCCCGTACAGCTTATCGTCCGAGCGTCGTGTGGTTCAAAACAGAGAACCATCACGACACCAAACTTATAAATCCATAGCGAGGCAACCCCTCCCTATTGATTGAATGTCTGAAAAGATGGGGCGCGATGCGCAACCCAACCGACAGGCAGAATTGACAATATAATCTTAGGAGATTTACCGTGCGTAAGAAACTTTTAGTTCTAGTTGTTACTCTCTTACTTTTGGTGGTCAGCGTAGCATTCGTTGGCGCACAAGAAGAAATCATCGTGGGTCTGATTACCAAGACCGAAACCAACCCCTTCTTCGTGAAGATGCGTGAAGGCGCACAAGCTAAGGCAGATGAACTCGGTGTCACCCTGTTGACTGCTGCGGGTAGCTTTGATGGCGACAACGCCGCTCAAGTTACCGCGATTGAAAACATGGTAGCTGCTGGGGCAAAGGGTATTCTCTTGGTTGCCAGCGACACCACCGCAATTGTTCCTGCTATTGAAGCAGCCCGTGAACAAGGTGTGATCGTGATCGCTTTGGACACCCCCATGAATCCTGAAGATGCTACCGACGCACTCTATGCTACCGATAACTTCAAGGCGGGCGTGTTGATTGGTCAATGGGCAGCAGCTAAACTTGGTGATGATGCGTCCTCCGCACAAATCGCTTTGTTGAACTTGAACCCCGGCATCACCGTCGGCGACTTGCGCCGTGATGGTTTCTTGGAAGGCTTCGGCATCACCCTCGATTCTGAACAAGTTGTCTGCCAACAAGATACACAAGGCGACCAAGCACTTGGTCAAACCGCTATGGAAAACTGTTTAGCAGCTAACCCCGACATCAACCTTGTTTACACCATCAACGAACCCGCTGCCTTCGGTGCTTACCGCGCCATTGAAGATGCTGGTCGTGAAAATGATGTCACCATCGTTTCTGTTGACGGTGGTTGTGCTGGTGTACGTGGCGTTGAAAGCGGACAAATCGACGCAACCAGCCAACAATATCCTCTCTTGATGGCATCTCTCGGTGTAGAGAACATCGTTAGTGCAGCTGCTGGTGAAGAATTTGTACAAGGCTATACCGATACCGGCGTAGCACTCATCACCGCTGAACCACAAGAAGGCATCGACAGTGAAGGTCCTGTGTTCGGCGTAGAAAACTGCTGGGGCGAAGCAATTGATGGCGACCTAGAACGCGCACAAGAACTTGAATCCAGCATGATGATGTCTTCTGACGAAATGATGATGGACTTCAGCGGAATGGACATCACCGTAGGGCTTATCACCAAGACCGAAACCAACCCCTTCTTCGTGAAGATGCGTGAAGGTGCACAAGCTAAGGCAGATGAACTCGGTGTCACCCTGTTGACTGCTGCTGGTAGCTTTGATGGCGACAATGCCGCTCAAGTTACTGCTATTGAAAACATGGTTGCTGCTGGGGCAAAGGGTATTCTCTTGGTTGCCAGCGACACCACCGCAATTGTTCCTGCTATTGAAGCAGCCCGTGAACAAGGTGTGATCGTGATCGCTTTGGACACCCCCATGAATCCTGAAGATGCTACCGACGCACTCTATGCTACCGATAACTTCAAGGCGGGCGTGTTGATTGGTCAATGGGCAGCAGCTAAACTTGGTGATGATGCGTCCTCCGCACAAATCGCTTTGTTGAACTTGAACCCCGGCATCACCGTCGGCGACTTGCGCCGTGATGGTTTCTTGGAAGGCTTCGGCATCACCCTCGATTCTGAACAAGTTGTCTGCCAACAAGATACACAAGGCGACCAAGCACTTGGTCAAACCGCTATGGAAAACTGTTTAGCAGCTAACCCCGACATCAACCTTGTTTACACCATCAACGAACCCGCTGCCTTCGGTGCTTACCGCGCCATTGAAGATGCTGGTCGTGAAAATGATGTCACCATCGTTTCTGTTGACGGTGGTTGTGCTGGTGTACGTGGCGTTGAAAGCGGACAAATCGACGCAACCAGCCAACAATATCCTCTCTTGATGGCATCTCTCGGTGTAGAGAACATCGCTCGTGCTGCTGCTGGTGAAGAATTTGTACAAGGCTATACCGATACCGGCGTAACCTTGATTACCAACGAAGCACAAGAAGGCATCGAGAGCATCGACAGCGCAGCCGGCTTAGAATTGTGCTGGGGCGAATAATTTAGCTAGGCAATCGACTGTGGTTGTTTAGTGATTCACTAGAATGGGGGTGGGTAAATTCTCACCCTCATTTTTTATAGTCTTATTGCTAGGAATTAAGGAGTAAAAGATTTTCATGAGTGTTGCTAATTCTTCACCAAGCGCATCATCAGAGCAAACCTCGGTGTTCACCAACATCTTAGGAATGTTGGCTAAGCCTCCTTTCGGTCCGTTGTTATTTTTGATCTTGACCTGTGCTGTATTCGGGCTGTTGCCCGTGATTCAAGGCGAACCGCAACGGTTCTTTACCGTGCGGAACTTCGCCCTGATTTTCCAACAATCCGCCATCATTGGGGTTTTGGCGATCGGTCAAACGCTGGTCATCCTCACCTCCGGGATTGATCTATCGAACGGTTTAATCATGGCTTTTGTCTCGGTCATCACCACAGGGCTTGCCGTGCGCGGTGTTCCCTTTGGTCCGGATGGGCAGATGATCTTGGTCAATCCTGTACTCGCCATGTTCTTGGGATTATTGGTGGGTGGATTATCCGGCTGGGTGAACGGTATTTTGGTGACAGGATTAAAACTCCCTCCTTTCATCGTGACGCTGGGTACGCTTAACATCATGTTTGCGTTAACGCGCATTTATACCACCGCCACCATCAACGGCTTGCCAGAAGCAATGCTCTTTCTAGGTGAAGGCATCACCATCGGAGAAGCACGGATTCCGTATTATGCGGTGTGCGCGATGGTGTTGTATCTAGCGATCTGGTTCATGCTCAGTCAAACACAATTTGGGCGACATATCTACGCCATTGGAGATAATTCCGAAGCGGCAGGTTTGGTCGGGATTCCCGTCAATCGCATCTTGCTCACCGTCTACACGCTGGCAGGATTCCTCTATGCCGTCGCCGCCATTCTGCTCATTGCACGCCAAGAGAATGGTGATCCGCAAGCAGGGCAAACGAGCAACCTAGAGAGCATCACAGCAGTGGTGCTGGGGGGGACAAGTTTGTTCGGTGGGCGTGGTCACATCATGGGTACGCTGATTGGGGTACTGGTGATTAGTGTGATCCGCAATGGGCTAACACAACAAGGGGCGAACCCAATTATCCAAACGCTGGTAACGGGTATCTTGGTCATCGTCGCGGTTGCTATCGATCAGTTGTCACAACGCATTAGCAAATAGGGGAAACGTCACCATGTCCACCACTTCAACAAATCAGGCAACCCCGGTCTTACAGGCGATTGGACTGACCAAGCACTATGGGCAAGTTATCGCGTTAGAGGATTGCAACTTTGAGCTGTATCCCGGCGAAATCCTCGCGGTGATTGGGGATAACGGGGCAGGAAAGTCTACCCTCATCAAGGCATTGGCGGGGGCGGTCATCCCCGATAAAGGGCAAGTCCTGATGAATGGCAAGCCTGTTCACTTTCGTAATCCATTGGATGCACGACAAGCCGGCATCGAAACGGTTTACCAAAACTTGGCAGTAGCCCCTTCCCTCACCATTATGGAGAACTTATTTCTAGGGCGAGAAACCATACGGCGCGGTTTCTTAGGGCAATTGTTGCGCTTAGTTGACCGAGAATCCATGTTGAAAGATAGTGAGAACTACATGGAATCGCTCAAGTTTCGCATTCAGTCTATCCGTCAACCTGTGCGCACGCTTTCCGGTGGGCAACGTCAAGGCGTGGCAGTGGCACGTAGCGCGGCATTTGCTAAGAATGTGGTCATTATGGATGAACCCACCGCCGCGCTAGGGGTGAAAGAATCCGGCATGGTCTTGGAACTCATCCGCAAAATCCGCGATCGTGGGTTGCCGGTCATCTTGATTAGCCACAACATGCCCCATGTGTGGGAAATTTCTGACCGCATCCATGTCCAACGCTTGGGCAAACGTGCCGCCATCATTGATCCGAAGGACTACTCAATGGCGGACGGGGTGGCAATCATGACCGGGGCAAAAGAGGTTTAACCTGTGTGCATGCAAACCCCCTCGTTAGAGGGGGTTATGGTCGAGAGAGCAGCGTTATAGCGGAACTTTATGAGGACTGGTGCTTCGTTCCAGCATATTCAAGAAGTATTTCTCAAAGCCGATCTTCGCCCAGTGGGCTTGAGGTCCGGGGAGAATAACTTCAAAGCGACGGTTAGGTAGCATCTTGTCCCCTAGAATCATCATGCCCATGTTACCAGCATCCATGATGCACAGGGCGGCGATGTCTCCATAAGGTAGCTCTTTGCGCTCCCCCCCGTTAATGTCCACTGCAATATTATGGGCAACCACCTTTGCCATTTCTTCAGAGGGATAACCCGTCTTGGGCACACCGCATGGAACATCGGTAGAACTGGGCGGGTCTACTTGGATGGCAACCCCTGCTGCATAGATGTTGGGGTATTGGTGATGGCGATACCCATCATCCACTTCAATCCAACCGCTGGCATTTGCCAAGTTCGGGCTATTGCGCACAGCATCCACCCCTAAGAAGCGTGGCATCGCAAAAGTGAAACGCGATGGGATAAACTCCCCCGTATTCAAACGCACCCCATCTTCCTCAAAAGCCTGCACGCTGGTATTAAAGCGCGAGTCGATGTTATACAGGCGGAAGAACTGCTTGGTCAAGAACTCCCCGTTCGCAAATCCACCAATCCCAAAATGACTTGGGAACGGTTCTGCACTCACATAGGTGAACTTGATTTGATCTGCCAATTTGTGTTTGCCCACTTGGTGGCGAGCATTGAATAGAAACTCATACGCCGCACCAAAACATGCCGCTCCCTGTGGCGAAACGACCACCACTGGACCGGGATTCTCCAATAGCTTTTCCCATGCTGTGCGAGATTCTTGAGCAGCAGGCACGCCTAAAATGGAATGGGTATGTTCACGCAGACCGGGTATATAGTCATAGTCGGCTTTGGGTCCAGTGGCAATGACCAGATAATCATAGGCAACCTCACCCTCTTTTGTATTGACGATTTGTGTTTCGGGATTGAACGACAAGACCTCTGTTTGGATGAACTGAATCCCCCGATTGGCATACGATTGACGAACGTCATACGATAGGTCTTCCTCTTCTCGCAAGCCAAACGGATACCAAATCAACGAAGGCATAAACAAGAAGTTCGGTTTCCGATCAATCACAGTGATGTTGTGACTACTCCCTAGCCGATCATACAACTCTAAGGCAGCGGTATAACCCGCAAAACTTGAACCGACAATGACGATCTTTTTCTTGGTCATGTTGATACCCTCATTCAATAGTTGAACGTTTGATGTGCTCATTTTCTAATGAAGGTACGTGCTTATCGTAGTGAAGTATGTCATAACATGAGGTGAAGATTAGAGGGTGACAGGTGACATTCTACAAATTTATATTCCAGTAGTCATTAACCAAATAGTTGGCGCAAAGCATCGCGGAAGACTTGAAAACTTGTGGAGCGATTTATGTCTGGGTTCATGTGCTTAGCAATATCGCTGGCGGCACATGATTTTTCTAGCCCACCTAGATGATAATGTTTCAACTCGCGCTCAAGGGCTTCGGATGTTCCGCCTGTAATGGCATCAGGATCACGGAATTTCTGTTTACTTGCTAGAGATTGAGGAATTTTGGGATAGGCTTGTCGAATGGCAGTTACATCACCAAAGAACCACGCCTCTAATTCCTCAATAGCAATCCGATTGATGAGTTGGAAATCATCAGGTTGGGCGGTTCGAGTGACAAGGTGAGCCTGCTCGGCAATCGCTTCTAAGCGTTGCTTCAAGCTACGGCAATCTTCATCATCTCGATCAACCAGAACAATAATGCGTAAGTTTGGGTTATGCTCAATCCAAGATGAATAGGGTTGAAGACGTTGAGGAAGTTTCTTCAGTAAATCAGGCTTCCCTTGAAATGCGTAAATTTTATACGCAAACTCCTCTTGATGGTCTTTTAGAATGAGTGCAATCAGAATCTGTAGAGCGGCTTCGGTGGAGACATCCTCAACGTAAAAGTGAAGTTCAAGGGGCGCATCCATTACTTGACATCCCCTTGATTGGTTAGCGGATCGCCACACTCAAATTGTCCTTCCATCCATAGATTCCCTAACAACGCCCCATGATTCATCAGATCATTGATGGCTGGCATATCAGAAGCGCGTTTCGCTTGGGTGTAGCCGTGTTTGTCGCGGTACAAAACCCACAGCTCTTTAGGTTTTAGCCCATCCACAAAATAGGGGGCGTGGGTTGTCACCATGAGTTGACTACGACTAGAAGCACGGCGACACTCTTCAGCAAGCCCCATCAATAAGCGCGGATGCAAATGGTTTTCTGGCTCTTCAATTCCCATCCATTGTGGCGGATTGGGATCATACAGAACGGTCAAATAAGCCAGCATCTTGAGCGTGCTGTCAGAGGCAAACTTACTCAAGATGGGCTTATCGAACGGGGCATCTTTGATTTGTAAAACCAACCGCCCATCAATAGTCGATTCCACCTCCACGCGCTCTAAACGTGGCACCCGTGCCGATAACCTAGTGAGAATGGTTTCAAGCAGGTCAGGGTGTTGCTCATGGAGATATTGAATCACATTGGGTAGGTTATCCCCTGTCGGCGAGAGGTGTTCATCGGGACCCGATTGGGGTAAAACCCGCGTGTTATCTGCCGTGAGATAAGACAAATACCATCCCATGATAAACTGGCGTAAGGCATTGACGCGCGGATGCTTTGCCAATTGTCCAAGTGTGCTGACGGCTAGAACATCAGGGGAAGACAGCCTTTCTTCGATGCGCTCTCCGCTCTCATCTGGGTCATCTCCACTGATAACACGCCCTTCCCCGCTTTGAAAATCCAAGAAGCGAAATGGTTTTCCATGTTCTTTACGTCGCCATGATAACCATTCTTGCCGTACAAAGGGACCCTTAACGTCCTCATCAATGGATAAGTGATAGGTGATTAAAGGCATATCTGGGGTTTCACGATACTTGATCTCAAATGTAATCGGCTCATTAGAACCACGGCTACGCAACTCGCGGAAGCGATTCCGCCGATCCCAAGCACGACGCAACCCTTCAGCAAAACACTCTGACAAAAAGGCGAATATATCTAAGATAGTTGATTTACCACTCCCATTCGCTCCTAAGAAAACAGTGAGCGGTGTTAGGTCTTTGAGGGTGAGGTCTTGTAACGCACGGTAGTTCTTCACATGTAGGGATTCAATTCTTGGGTTATTCATCGTGTCATGCTCACACTTCAATTGATCTCATCATTTGGGAGGGAGGTTGGGCGTGTAATGGAGCGCATCCGTTCAAGGTATCGTTCGGCAACGCTCTGCCAGCTATATCGCTCAACAATTAACGCGCGTCCCTTCTGTGCAAACTGTTGACGCAACGCCTCATCGCGCAACAAGTCCAGCGTGTATTGGGCGATCTCCTCTGCCGAATCCGCCATGAAAAGCGTTTCCCCATGTTGAGCATCAATGCCATCCACACTCAAAGCGGTGGCAACAATCGGTAACTGGCTTGCCATCGCCTCCAGCACTTTGTTCTTGATCCCTGCCCCCACTCGTAACGGACAGATGAACACAGTAGCACGTTGATAGTAATCCCGTACATCCGACACGCGCCCCGTCACGATCACGCTGTCAGTGGCACATGCCACCAATTCAGCAGGAGGGGCATTACCCACTAGCCATAACTTGGCGTTCGGTTGGTGGCGTTGAATGCGTGGAAAAATCTCTTGGATCAACCACAACGCGCCTTCTACATTCGGGGCATATTCGTAGTTGCCAACAAAAAGCAACTTTGACGGCTCACGCTCGGCGACTACAGACACATAGTGGGCAAGGTCAATGCCGTTTGGAATGACGCTCACCTTCAAGCGCGGTTGTAATCTCAACAACATATCACGGTCGGCTTCAGTCAAAACCGTAACCGCATCATACGGATTGAACATCCACCGCTCAAAGTGTTTGGCAAGTTGATGCACGCCAAACGCCATCAACCATGCCAGACCGCGTTGGTGTTGCAGGGCGCGTTGGGTGAAGAGTGCATAGCTTTCATAGGGGGTGATGAGCGTCGGGAGATCACCAAGCGCGTGCTTAAACTCATAGACCTGTATCCCACCGAATAGATGCACACTGTCATAGTGATGGCGTGTGAGTTGCTCTTCAATCGCGCTCCACATCTCCCCCACGAACGCCTGTTCCGCGTGTTTAGGGAAACGTGCGGAAGCCAATAAGGCACGACGCATCAATTCTAGTGGGGAACGAGGAAGGGGGGGGAAGAGTCTTACCTCATCAAAGTAGGGGGTATATGCCTGTTGTTCAGTGAGTGTCCAATCTTCGGCGCGGTCAGCCATGGCGATCAAGTCGAGCGTCACGCCCATTTGCGAGAGTTCACGCGCGAGATGATACAAGATCAAGCGATCACCCAGATACAATGGATACGGTGGGCAACGTGAAATCACCAATACGCGCATAGAATGGGCGGGGTTCACAATGGAATCACTTGCCCCAGCCCCAACCGTTCGGCATTCTTGAGGGCGAGTGTGGCGGCGATGGCATCTTGAACGGCAACCCCACATGACTTGAAGTAAGTCAGCTGGTCAGCGTGGGTGCGCCCCTCTTTCGTGCCACTGACGATTTCGCCCAGTTCGGCATGGAGATGCTCTAGGGTGATTTCCCCACGTTCAAGAGGAATCACCAAATCACCGGCTTCAGCTAAAACACTCTGGCGAGAATCCACCACGACCAACGCACGGGCGACAGTTTCGCTATCCACCTCTTGCATGGTGGGCATGTAAGACCCAACCGCGTTGACATGCGCCCCCGTCTTTAAGACTCTACCCTCAAAGCACGGCGTGAAAGAAGTGGTGGCGGTGCAAACAATATCCGCATGGCGCACCGCCTCATTGGCTGTTTCGGTGACAATGATATTTTCGGGAATGGGGGCGCGTCCGCGTAAATCATCGGCGAAGCGTTCGGCATGCGTGCGAGTGGGGCTATACACATACACCTGTTCAATCCCACGAACATGGCAAACGGCTTCTAACTGGGTGCGTGCTTGTACCCCGCTCCCGATGATCGCAACCGTTCGGGCATCGTGCCGCGCCAACAAGTCCGTTGCTGCGCCTGCCCCCGCGCCGGTGCGAATGGCGGTTAGGGTACTCCCCTCCAAGAGGGCTTCTATCGCCCCAGTATGTGGGTTCACCACCATGACCATTGCTTGCACTATGGGCAAATCACGGTTATTGGGGAAGACCGTCACCAATTTCATGGCAAGGCTATCCGCTTGCTCAAGATAGACAGGCATCAACAAGAGCGTACCGTGTTGATTTTCAATGCGACTCCGCAAGGGCATTTGTGCTTGCCCTGCTGAGAGCTGGGCAAAAGCCTGCTTCATCCCACTGATTGCCTCTGACATGGGCAACGCCAAACGCACATCGCTGGCACTCAAGACCCGTAAACTCATGATTGATCCTCGCCTAAAATCTATTTACTTGTCACGCTTGCGCTCTACCAACATCCCCAAGCCCCGCATCAATGTGGCAAAACTGGCAATGAAGACTAAGGACACAATGATGAACCAACGTACACTTCGGCGTTTAGGAGCCATCTTCTTGCCCCATGCCTCCCGAACCCCCTCGCGGTAGGCGCGTTCCATCATGGCGGGACCCAGAATATCCACCCCCAAATAAGTCATGGAAGAGTACGAAAATTCGGGTTGCACCATAGAGGGGGAAGAGGGAGTCTGCGCCGACAGTTCTACATCCGCCACGACCACGCCTTCAGCTTCCGTCAAACGTGCAACCACATCTCCGCCAGCATTGATGATTTTGGTTTGTTTATCGAAGAAAGATTTTTCCATTTGTAATTGTGAGGACGCAAAAATCCAACGCCACAAGTCAATGCGGAACAATAAATAACCCACTACAATCCAGCGCGAATAAGGCGGAAAGCCTGAGCGCAACTTACCAGATGCCGAACTATGCACAATAGGGACATTTAACCACCCTGCCTGCGCATCTAGTTCTGCGCCGAATGGTTCATCCTTGCCATAGTAGGCTTGGTTAAGCGTGCCCAATGCGCGTGAATCCATACGGCGACCATTCGGGAAGAGCAGGTTGAACTTGTTTTCCATAGGGGGAGAACTGGCGATTATCATCAGGTCTACTTTGCCAGCATACCGCTTCCATAGTTCCGGGTGCGCATGATCCCAACATATCATCATGCCAATCTTTCCTAGCTCGGTTTGAGCAATGAGATCATTGCTTCCATCACGGAAATAGGCACGCTCAAATAGGAAGGGGTAATTCTTGTCATATCGCCAACGGCGACCATCGGGCGAAACCAGAATGAGGCTGTTATAAATATCCTCTTCATCCAACAGCAACAACGATCCAGCAAGATGAATGTTGTGTTGTTGCGCCTGTGCCTGCATCCACGTGACGGTTGTCCCGTTGAGCGGTTCAGCACGTTGGTAATTTGCCGCGCTGTAGGTATAACCGGTGTTGAATAGCTCTGGCAAAAGGACGAGCTTAGCACCGTCTTCTGCCGCTTGTTGAATGTATTGAGCAGCACGATTGAGCCGCTCGTCGGTTGGTGCGGGTGTTGCATTGAGTTGTATAGTGGCGACCCGAAGAGTATGTGGCATTCGGTAAATGATCCCTTATCCAAGTTAACGAAACTGTTTTAGTGAAATGGCAGCCAAAACCGTTTCAAAATCTTGATTGATATATTCCTATCATAAACCCAAAATGCCAGAATATCTATCATGCCTCTCAAAAGATAGGGAAACTCAGGTGGATGGGGCAAGAAAACCCCATCCTTGCGCATAGATTACGCCTTGAGTTTGTTGAAATAGTATTGGCGGAACTTTGCCACTTTGGGAGCAACCACCACCTGACAGTAACGGTTGTCTTTATTGTTGGCAAAATATTCTTGATGATAGTCTTCTGCCCCATAGAAGGTTTCAAAGCGCGTCACCTCAGTGACGATTGGGCTGCCCCACACGTTCGATTGATTGAGCGCGTCGATGGTGGCTTGGGCGATACGCTTCTGCTCATCAGAATGGAAGAAGATAGCGGAGCGATATTGTGTTCCAATGTCCGCGCCTTGTTGGTTGAGGGTGGTGGGATTGTGGATGGTGAAGAAGATGTCTAACAGGTCTTGAAAGGAGACGATCTCGTTATCGAAGGTTACTTGAACGACTTCGGCATGACCGGTTACACCATCACAAACTGCGCGATAGGTTGGGTTTTGCGTGCGCCCACCACTATAGCCAGAAACGACATCCGTCACGCCTTTGAGTTGGTCATAGATTGCCTCAATACACCAAAAGCAACCGCCGCCTAATGTTGTTATTTCTTGTGCCATGTTACTTGATCCTCGTTTGATAGCTGATAAGGTGTGTTATACGATACACACTAGACTGAACTATGCGCGTCCACATTACCTATGAAGTTGTAAATAGCCTGCTAAGGTTTTGGGTGCAGCTGCTCCCACAAGATGGGGGAGGCAAGGGTACAACGTAAGCAACGCCATACCCCCAAAGCACTGCCAACTGTTGCCAAAATTGGTTAAATAGCTTTCACACGGATGTTCTCCGCAAGGTTAAACCCGATGATGCGATATTCACGCCCAAGTTGAAGCTGTAGGGGTCCGTTAAAGGGTGCTTTATGAAGCAAGCGGATGGGGGCATCTGGCACCAATCCCAACGCCGCCAAATACTCCAGACGATCCGCCTCATGGAACATCACGCGCATAACTTGATAGTCACACTCAGGTTCAACCGCTACCAAACTGGGATAGTTGTCTATGGGGAGGATGCCCTCTATAGTGGGAATGGGCGCACCATGTGGGCAACGGGTGGGATAATCGGTCATCTGTAGCATGCGCGTCAATAGGGTTTCATCCAAGCCCGCGCTCATGCGCTCTGCTTCGTGATACACTTCATGCCAACCAAAACCCATCACCTTCACCAAGAATACTTCAGCAATGCGATGTCGGCGCAAGTGCTTGAGTGCCTCACGTCGTCCGTCATCAGTGAGGATAATCCCTTGATAGCGTTCGTGATTCAATAGGTTGAGATCGCGCAATTTGTTAATCATCCGATTGACCGCTGGGGCACTCACCTGCAATGTATTCGCCAAGTCAGAAGTGGCGACATATTCATTGGGAGCGATCTTCTCGCTTAGGCGGAAGATGTAGGTGAGGTAATCACGCATGGTATCGCTTAAATCGGGATCATTCATGATGGAAGCCTTTCAGGTCAAGGATGCCATAGGTGTTGGCATTTAGCGTAAGATTGTACACCACCCCACCGAAGCTAGAAAGTTATGATAATGCTTGTGCCGCTTGGTCACACAAGCGTTGACCGCCTGCCCGCAGCCACTCCTCTAAGGTTGCACTATAACCACGATTCTGCTGTGCATCCTGATAAATGCCCGTCCCCCATTTGTAATACGCCGTCACCTGTTCATCCCAAACTGTGCGCGACTGATAGACAACGCGGGGTCCGCCGTTGTAGCACGCCATAGCCAATCCGGCATCCCCTTCTGCATATCCCAAACACTCATGCAAAACCCCTGCCCCACGTCGAGCATTGGTGTCTGGGTCTGCCATGTCTTCGCCATCACTAAAATGAAAGGGCATCACTTGGAATAAGCCCATCGCCCCGGCGTAACTTTGGGCTTGTTGCCATCCGCACGATTCAATCTGCATGACGGTTGCCAACAAGTTTGGGTCAAGGCTATGTTCATTTGCCCAGCGTTGGATGCTTGGTTCCCAATGACTGACTTCTGCGGTGAAGAATGGGGCGATGGTGCGGTTACGCAGGCGGATAGTTTCTATCACCTGTGGGATGGCTTGGAGCGTGGCAGACCCCGCCAAATAGAGGAAGCGCAAAATACCCGGCAACATCAGGGCGAATACCACCAACAGGATGATATAAGCAGGAGTCGCTTTGGAGACTTTGGTCTTTAGCATCCGCTCAACCGAGTCTTGCGTAGGTTTCCGTTTCCCATTCTTTTGTGCCATCATCACCCCGCCAACGCGAAAAATAACACAAATATTCTAATCAAGTTTGGAACGCTATAGGTGTTACAACTCTTAAACCGTGAAAAGTCTTACACTTTTTATAAGTGCTAGGTTTACTCTTTCACCAAAAACACACACCCTATATTGGCGAGGTTTCAGAATGGCAACGCCACACAACAAGCATAACCTTGATGCTGTTCACAACATTATGGTTTAGTTGAGCGCATATCTCGCAACCAATCCCACGACAATTAATAATAGTATAATGATTAAGATATTGAGAAGCATGATACTTAGTTTATTCATATCCCTTTTTGTGGTTTCCCTGATGATGGGCTGAGTCGATCTCTGGGAGCGATTGCTGGCTCTTGCTGTATATGGAATCGCATCACTTTTCCTGCTTCTCGGCATGAACAGCCCACGATCATTTCTCTTGCCTCCCCATGCAGATATACTACCGTCATCTTCTTCCCCACGCACCCATACAGTAACTATCAGCCATGTATTCTCTTCGGGTAGGAATCGACCGATCACATGGATAGGATAACGGTGACTTAGTTTCTTAATGAATTTGACTTTTTCCTCATCATCTGGATATGTCTCTTGAGGATAAAAGAGTGTTTCCCTAACTTCGTTTGGGTGAATCTTACGAAGTTCCATCCGTTCACGCGCATGGATGCTGAAACGCACTCCGGGGTATTGACTATTTGGAAGACTATCAAATTCCCATTTACCTACTGGGGCATTTGAGGGATTCGCTTCTCCCTTGTTATATAACTTAACCGTGATGACCAACCACTTATTCTCTCTTGCCAAAAACTTCGCAATGATGTGAATATCTTTTCCGTCCGACGAACCGCTGAACCGAACTTTTTCATCGTCTTCATCGTATTTTTCATCGGGATATTGGATGATATGCTCGATGATTCGGTGTTCTAAAGATGTACGTTTCAGCACATCTTGGGCATGGTTGGTGAATGAAATAACAGGTAATGAGGTATCTTGTTGGTCAGCTTTAATAACTTTTTTGGGTTGGGTAAGTGGCTCTAATTTAGTTGCAGATTCCACAACTTCAATATTAGTTATAACCCATTGTTGCTGATCTGCCGAGACTTGTGCCGTGATATAGGTCGTGGGGTAGCTGGGACTTCCGATAAACTGAATCCCTTGATCCCCCAGATTGATGAGTTGGGTTCGGTTACGCAGGACATCCATCACGCGCTCTTTGGTGATCTCATGCTGTTTCGCTTGGGCAATCGCGTTACTTGTCAGAGAGAGGCTTGGAGATTTACGAGCAGATGACTGGTCGTTCAAGATTGTTCACCCCGTGTCAAATGAATACTAAACGCATTATTATCCAAAATATAACTTGATTAAAGATGGAATAGCTTTAATAGGTTGAATCGTCAATCAACCTTGTCCATCCTTCTAAGTGCCAAATTCGTCGTGGTTTTCATTTTGCCAACATCACCCTTTCTTTTGGGTTAAGGCTTGGGGAAAAATTTTATACAATACACCACTCTGTGTTATGCTAGGGGCTTGTTGGTTAGTTAACTATGATGGAGTTTGATAGACATAATGTATGGTTTTACTGGCAAGATTTTACATGTTGATTT
>JBMOEO010000049.1:0-27708 GCA_049318945.1 Phototrophicaceae bacterium
GGCTGGCAGAAGGCGATTCCGTTGGGTAGGTGAATCTTTGCGCCCTGTCTCCCAAGAAGTGGCGCACTACCTCACCCACACGCTGATGTACCAAGCGTAAAGCCACGCCACCGTGAGCATGGAATCCACGCGATCCAAGACCCCTCCGTGTCCGGGAAACGGGTTGATGCCCATCACAGCAGAATCTTTGACTTGCAAGCGACGCTTCAAGAATGATTCCAACAAGTCTCCCAAGATTGCCAGAAGGGGTGCGCTCCCTGCCAGCAGGATAGTAGACACGCTCACCCAATCGAGATGGATGAGGATCACCAGCACTGCCAAGAAACCGCCAAGCCATCCCATCGGCATACCCTCTAAGGTTTTGTTGGGGGAAATGTGCGGGAAGATCGGACGCTTACCGAAGTATCGCCCCCCCACATAAGCGGCAACATCCGTCCCCATGAACGAAGACAAGAATAGGCACAGTACCCACCAATGCCCATCAGGCAGGGTATTCATCCACAGCACGATGCCACTGGGGAGGGCAATATACGCCAGCATTAGCCCCCCTCGCCAAGCATCCTGAAGGGGATGGTTGCGCTGTACCAAGCTATATAACCCTGCCCCTATCCCCATGCACCCCAGCACCGCGCCCCATGCTTGCGCTTGAACGGCTAAGGCGCACCCGATAGCGGCTAGAATGGGGATCGTTGCCAAGTGAACGCGCTGTTTGCTATCAAGCATAGTTGCCATCTCTAGCATTGCCAACGCCATCAAACCACACACAAAGGCGATGAATACTACGCCCCCCTGAAAGATGACGGCAATCGTCAGGGGAATGGCAACCACCACTGTGGCGGTGCGTCGTAAAAAGTTGCGGTAGTTTTGGCTCTCAACGGGTTGAACAGGCGACATGAGCAAATTAATTGTAGTGGAAACTATCGCCTATCCTAACACGGGTTGGGTGTGTGTACAGCATGGCTATGGTATGAATGGGTATATCACACACCCTCGCGCTTGCAAATCTGCTAACCAACGGGGCAGGGGGGAAAGCGCATGATTCCAGCGCACATCCAATTTTTCAAGATGGGGAAGGCGTGCCAATTCACGGGGCAAGGTTTGCAAGCGATTGGAGCGTAAATCTAAATGACGCAGGTTGTGCAATTCTCCTAGCCAAGACGGCACGTCTTCCAACTGACACCCACGCAAGGACAACACACGCAACGCTTGTAGCGTCTCCATGCTGGGGGGCAACCCCGTGAGGCGGGTTTGGTCTAGGTGGAGTTCACGCAAGTTTACACATCCCCCTATGCTATCTGGCAATGCCACCAATGGATTACGATAAGCGCGAAGTTCTATCAAACCCTGCATCCTCCCCAGTGTGTGGGGTAACAAAGCAAGCTGATTATCGGTGAAGTTCAAGTAGCGCAATTGGCTGAGATCGGTCAAGCTATCGGGCAAGGTGCGCAGGGCATTGTTACTGAGGTAGAGGAAGTCAGTCAGCATGGGCAACGCCCCCAAGTCATCAGGCACATGATCTAATTGGTTATGCCCCAAGTCCAACATGCGCAACCGCGCTAGGCGGTGGATACCATCAGGCAGCGTGCGTAAGTGGTTGTCGGCAAGGTTGAGCGTTTCTAGCTCGGTGAAGTCCCACAGCATGGGGGAGATTTCAACTAGGCGATTGCGGTACAGGCTCAAATGGCGAAGCGGACGCGCGGATTGTAACCGCTCAAGGGGGAGGGTGTCTAATTGGTGGTCATCAAGGAAGAGTGTATCGGAAGGCATGGTATATATACCCTTTAGCATTTACGAAAATATTATGAGAAAGTGTCACTTTTTTACAGAAAAATTCCCTAAACTATTTCACAATACCAGTTGATGAAGATTTCCTACAGGGGAATAGAACATGATACAGACCGCCGATTCTCCCATTGTATTGTTAGCAAGTGGGCAACGCACCGGTAGCACATTGCTACAACGCTGGTTTCTTTCGCACCCACGCACGATGATCTGGGGAGAACATGATGGAGTGTTTGAAACGATCTTCCAACGCTATGAGCGTTTGTATGCGTGGGAAGAGATGTTTGCCCATCATTTAGAAACCTTTCAAGAAGAAGGCTATAACAACTTTGTTCCTAATCTGATTCCCCCACGCACCACCCTTGAGCAAGGTTTACGCGCGATGATTGAAACGCTTTATCGGTATCCAACAGCCAAGATGGGGCGATATTATTGGGGTTTCAAAGAGGTGCTATATGATGCGGATATGGCGGTTCGTCTGCGCAAGTTGTATCCCAAGATGAAGGTCGTCTTCATCACACGCCATCCCTTCCCGTGTTTGGTGTCGCTCCTGCACGAAGAACGCCTCAAACCGTCTGAAATCAACATCCCTCTTTCAGACATCTGGACGCGCCAAAAAACCACCGAATGGGTGAAGAACTGGGCACGCATCAATCGTAGCTTTTTGGAACATCCCCAAGTGAATGATTCGTGGTTCTTCCGCCTGACGTATGAGGAGTTGGTTGCTCATCCAGAGGAAAGCACGCGCCGCATTGCCGAATGGCTTCAGATGGAATATGAGAGTTTTGATCTCGACGTTTTCGACCATCGTCTGTATACCGACCGCGACAACCAACAGGTGAACCGCGCTGACCGCCGTCAGGCAATCACATGGAATGACCTCACCGCTGAGGAATACCGTTTGATTACGCAAACAGAAGTGGTGGAGGTGGCAAGTAGACTAGGTTATTCTGTCAATTCATGACTATAATCAACAGTGATTGTAATCTACAACTATAGGTGAAATTTGATGAAAATCCGTGTTCCTTTATTGTTTATTGTCCTCGCACTCCTTTCGACTTCCTCCACTGTGTTTGCCCAGCTAGAGGGGTTCGCCTGCCCAACGGGGCAACCGCAACTGGTCATTGCCGCTGGGGCAGTGGGCGCAGAACTAGAAATGTTGAACGAGTCTTTGGCAAGTTTCATGGAACTGTGCCCCAATGTAACCGCTAGTGCCTTAGAAACCCCTGACCTTGCCAATGACCGACTTGGGCTATACAACCAATTCTTCGGCGCGAAGAGTTCCGCTGTGGATATTTACTCGATTGATGTCACTTGGCCCGGCATCTTTGCTGAACACATGGTTGACCTGTACGAGTACATGCCGTCTGATTCCGTTTGGATCACCCAACAAACCCCTGCCCTCATTGAGAACAATACCGTTGGTGGGCATTTAATCGCCATGCCTTGGTATGTGGATACAGGCTTGTTGTACTATCGCCAAGACTTGCTAGACAAATATGGCTTGAGCGTTCCCACCACTTGGGATGAACTAGAAACCACCGCCCGCGCTATCCAAGATGGCGAACGTGCCGAAGGGAACAACGACTTCTATGGCTATGTGTGGCAAGGCGCACGTAGCGAAGCAACTGTGGTGAACGGCTTGGAATGGCAGGCTTCTGAAGGTGGCGGGGTTATCATCAACAACGAAGGTGGAATCGAAGTCAACAACCCCGAAACCATCATGGCAATTGAACGCGCCGCCAACTGGATTGGGGATGATAACGGCATCAGCCCATCTAGCGTTATCGCTCACGGTCCTGAAGATTCACGCGCGATTTGGCAAGCTGGTAACGCCGCCTTCATGCGCAATTGGTCTTATGCGTATAGCTTGGGCAATGCTGATGATAGCCCCATCAAGGGCTTGTTTGGCTTGGCACCGTTACCGGGTGGCAAAGCTGGGGTTGCCGCCACGTTGGGCGGGTGGAACTTGGCTGTCTCGCAATACTCCCAAAACCCTGAAGCTGCGGTCATCCTCACCCAGTTCTTGACCTCTGCCGAACAACAGAAAGTCCGCGCCCTCAAGATTGGTCACAACCCCACCATCTTGAGCGTGTACGACGATAGCGAGATCAGCGCGGCAAGCCCGCAATTTGCCCAAATGGCAGAAACGCTCCGCACGGGTAGCGCAACCGCTCGCCCATCCACCATCGCCGGCAACCGCTATAGCGATGTTTCGCGCTTGTACATCAATGCTGTTCACTCCGTCTTGCGTGGTGAAGAAGAAGCAAGCAACGCGCTGGATGATCTTGAATTTGACCTTGAAGACTTGGTGATTGAACTCGGTTACTAATCAAACACCACCCAACAAAGCCCAACAGACGTTGGGCTTTGTTGTTTATCTGCACCCCACCAATCATCTACACACGTTATCCTGTAGGCATGAAGGACATGAGGTTTCATGATAGAGGCAGTTCAGCTTACCAAAACCTTTGAGGGGTTTAGCGCGGTTCACGATGTCACCTTCACGGTGGAAAGCGGGAGCGTGTTGGCACTTTTAGGACCCAACGGCGCGGGCAAAACCACCACCGTCCGCATGTTGACCAGCTTGCTTCCGCCCACCAGTGGCTATGCTCGCTTGGCAGGCTTCGATGTTGTTCAGCAACCGGAGCAGGTTCGCGCTCATGTGGGGGTACTCACCGAGCAACACGGTTTATATGAGCGCATGAAAGGCTTAGACTATCTGGACTTCTTTGGACAGGTTTATCAACTCCCCAAAGCTGACCGCCAACAGCGGGCAAAGTATCTGATGGAACGCTTTGGGCTGGGTTACGCGCTCAACAAGCGCATTGCCGAATACAGCAAGGGCATGAAGCAGAAACTGGCGTTGGTACGGGCGATGCTCCATAACCCCCCGGTGATGCTTTTGGATGAGCCAACCTCCGCTATGGATCCACAAAGTGCCAAGCAAGTGCGCGATGCCATCCTAGAACTACGCCAAGATGAGCGCACTTTTCTGATTACCACGCACAACCTAGCCGAAGCCGAATTGCTGGCGGATAAAATCGCCATCATCCGCAACGGGCGCATCATCGCACTGGGCACGTTTGATGAACTTGCGCGTACCTTCGTGGGCGTGCCGTTGATGGAACTGCGCGTCAGTGGCGAGGCACTCGGCTTAGAGCGCGACCTTGCCCAATGGGTGGAGGTGGAGAACGTGGGCATCAACTGGATTCGCTATCGCGTTCCCAATCCCACGCTCACCAACCCAATCATCATCCGAAAAGTGCTGGAGTTGGGGCAAGAGGTGGTGACACTGGCAGCCGTCTCACAATCATTAGAAGATGTTTATCTCAAAGCTGTTGAGGAGGATGAGGCACATGGCAACCCCACCCGTTAAACCGTCCATCGTGGGCACAGCAGGACACACCGCCTATAGCTACCGCGATTTGCTCCGCAACGCCTTCACCATCACGCGCCGCGAAGTGAACGATAGCTTTCGGGATTGGCGCATTCTCACCCCGATTTTGTTCTTGACGTTGCTCTTTCCGTCTTTGGCAACCGTATTCGCCCAACAATTCACGGACTTCATCCTGCGCTATGGGGGGGAGTTTGAACCGATAGCCGACCGCATGGTGCCGTTCCTGTTGATGATCGTCGGGTTCTTCCCCATTTCGATTTCGTTGGTGATCGCCCTAGAAACCTTCGTGGGGGAAAAAGAACGCCGTAGCCTTGAGCCACTCCTTTCTACCCCGCTCACCAATACCGAGCTATACATCGGTAAAACGGTGGCGGCAATCATCCCGCCTTTGGTTGCCAGCTATGGGGGCATGGGAGTTTACTTGCTCTCGCTGTTATTTGGGGAGTTGCAATGGCGACCGCAACCCATGTTGATTGTACAAATCTTCCTGCTCACCTCTGTTCAAGCGGTGGTCATGGTGGCAGGGGCGGTGGTGGTGTCTAGCCAAACAACCAGCACACGCGCCGCCAATCTGTTGGCAAGTTTCATCATCATCCCCATGACCTTCTTGATTCAGGGTGAAAGTTTCGTGATGTTCATCGCCCCCGATGCAGACTCTCCGCGTGGGCTGGTGTCGCTGTGGTTGATAATCATTGCCATGTTGGTGATCGTCACGCTCTTGTTGCGCGTGGGCAATTCCCTGTTTGACCGCGAGGAGTTGCTAGGGAGTTCGCTTGAAGAACTGAACCTACGCACCACCTTCTTGTCCATGTGGCGGGCAATCCGCTCGATAGACGAAAAGGGCACGCCAGCGCGTCATCTGTGGCAATGGTACACGCATGGGGTCTCTATGGCATTACGGCATATCCGCGTGGCACTGGGCATCACCACCGTGTGGTTTGTACTGGCGTTTGTGGGTGGGTTGATCTTTGGCTATCAAACCTCCTACCGCTTGCCCATCCCCAATGATCTTCAACTGCTAGAGAACAGCGATACCCTCCAACTGTTCTTAGATACCTCCGTGCAATCCCGCGCCAGCGTCGCCATCTTCTCACAGAACTTCCGTGCGTTGGCTCTCATTGCGCTGTTGGCAACCTTCTCATTTGGGACGTTTGCGCTGATTGGTGCGCCGATTGTGTTTGTGGTATTGGGTTATCTGCTGGCACAGTTACAATTATCGGGCATCCCCAGCGTATTATTTTGGGGGGCTGTTTTGCCACACGGCATCATCGAGATTCCTACGATCATCCTTGCCAGTGGTGTTGCCTTCTACTTAGGGGCAATCATCACCCGCCCCCAACAACAAGACGGGGGAGGCAAAGTATGGATGGTTGCTTTTGGCGATCTTATGAAAATTATGCTAGGATTGGTGATGCCCTTACTGATGCTTGCCGCGCTTTTAGAGGCTTTCGTCACCCCACTTGTGATCTTGCAAGTGCTAGGGGCGATGTAACGGCATCACTCACACGATAGGCTCAACCGTTTATTGAACCTGAACGCTAAAGGTTTTATGGAATATGGCTCAAATTGTCATTCTTGGCTCCGCCGCCGCCGTTTCTGACGCAGACCACGACAACACACACATGCTTCTGGTGGGGGAGCGCAACGGACCCATCTTGATTGACTGTGGATCCAACCCATTGGGGAAGATTAAAAACTTGGGGATCAACGATGAAACCGTGCAAGATGTCATTCTCACCCACTTTCACCCCGACCATGTAACCGGGGTGCCCAATATGCTCATGCACATGTGGCAACTAGGGCGAGAAGCCCCCCTGCGTTTTTATGGGTTACATCATTGCATCAACCGCACCGAAGATATGTTGATGGCGTTTTCATGGGATGAGTGGCCCAACTTCTTCCCCGTGACGTTCCACCGCGTGAGCGAACGCTTTGCCGCCCCCGTGTTAGAGAATGATGACTTTCGGATTACCGCGTGGCCCGTGCAACACTTTGTGCCCACCATTGGCTTACGCATCGAAAACAAGATTAACGGGCGTGTATGCGCCTATAGCTGTGATACCCAACCGACAGAATCGCTGTATGATTTGGCAGGTTATGAGCCAGACATCCTCATTCATGAAGCAGCAGGAAACCCTCCCGGACACAGCACCGCCACCCACGCTGGGGAATTGGCAACCAAAGTGAAAGCACGCTCATTACACTTGATTCACTACCAAGTATGGAATACTGACCCCACGCCATTGGTGCGCGAAGCTCGCCAAGTTTATGGCGGACCGGTCTATCTGCTAGAAGATTTTGACGTAATTGAGTTTTAAGCGCGGGCACAAACTAGGAAGATAGCGTGGTGTTTACACCACGCTACCCCTTTTAGCGAACTAATGAATTTCAGAAATTTGGATGATGCCATCCGTCTTGCCGTTGCGTTGAATGGCAAGTTTCACTTCGCCAATCGCACGAGTCACTTCAATATCACGTGGGCAAGCAGGCGTACAGTTGAAAATGGTACGGCAACGCCACACGCCATCCGGCGCAGAAAGCACCTCAATACGTTCAGCATTCCCTTCATCGCGCGTATCAAAGATGAAGCGGTGTGCCTGTACAATAGCAGCCGGTCCCACGTAGCGATCATTCGCCCAGAAACTGGGGCAGCTGGTGGTACAGCACGCGCACAGGATGCACTTGGTGCTGTCGTCAAATTTCATACGGTCTTCATGGGATTGAAGGCGTTCGCGCCCGTCTGCTGGCACGGGGTTGTTGTTGATGAAGTAGGGCATCACCGAGCGGTAATGGTCAAAGAACGGCTCCATATCCACCACCAAATCACGAATGACGGGCAACCCGTTAATCGGCTCAACTTGGATGGTGGCACCTGTATCTTGCACGAGGGTTTTACAGGCGAGGCGGTTGTAACCGTTGATGCGCATGGCATCTGAACCACACACGCCATGAGCGCATGAGCGACGCAAGGTGAGCGTGCCGTCTTGTTCCCACTTGACGCGGTGCAACACGTCTAAGATTTGATCGGTTGGCTCAATATCCTTGACGTTGAAAGTTTGCCAATATGGCTTTGCCTGCTTATCAGGGTTATAGCGTTTAATTTTAATTGTTACGTCCATCAGATTCCTCTTTAGTACACCCGTTCTTTGGGGATGAAGCGTTCATCTTTTTCTGCCAACGATAGGTCAACGCGCTTGTTGGTGTTGATGGTGTACTCACGGCTAGACAAGGATAAGTCTTCACCGTCGGTACGTTGGATGAGGGTATGCACCAGCCAGTTGTTATCGTCGCGCTCTTTGTAGTCTTCTCTGCTATGTGCGCCACGGCTCTCTTTGCGCTCTAACGCGCTGATGGTGGTGGTCTCTGCTACATCCAACAAACACCCTAGCTCCCATGCTTCCATCAGGTCGGTGTTGTATTTTGCGCCGTTGTCATCAATGGTGAGGTCGCTAACGTAGCGGTGACGCAACTCGCGCAGTTCATCGAGTGCGGCGGTCATGCCTGCCTCATCACGGAAGACGCTCACCTTGTCCATCATGAGTTTCTGCATGGCACGGCGAATCTCTACGGGGCGAGTTTTGCCCTTGCTGTTGCGGATGCGTTGTAGCTCGAACTGGATTTCTGCGGTGGGGTTGTTGGGTAGCGTGGGCATATTTGCGCCCTTCACATAGTCGGCAACGTGCATACCGGCGCGTCGCCCAAACACGATCAAATCCACTAGGGAGTTCGTGCCCAAGCGGTTGGCACCGTGGCAACTTACGCAGGCGGCTTCCCCTGCAGAGTACAAGCCGGGCATCACTGTCCAGTTCTCATCCAAAACAGCCTGCCCATCAATGTTGGTGGGAATGCCCCCCATCGCATAGTGTGCGGTTGGGTGAATCGGAATCGGCTTTTCTACAGGATCAATGCCCAAGTAGGTGCGACAGAAATCGAGAATATCCGGCAATTTGCTTTCGATGTACGCGCGGTCAATCTGACGATTTTCGCCGTCTTCTTTGGAGTAGCGGTTCACGGTGGCGGGGGTGATGTCTAGGTAGACATAAGGCTTCCCGTTGATCCCACGCCCTTCTTGTAGTTCGGTGTAAATGGCACGGCTGACGACATCACGGCTGGCAAGGTCTTTGATCTTGGGAGCATACTTGGGCATGAAGCGTTCACCCAGCGAGTTGAGCAAGATACCGCCCTCACCGCGTACCCCTTCAGTAATCAAGATGCCCAGCTTGGCGATGCCGGTTGGGTGGAATTGGTAGAACTCCAAGTCTTGGAGCGGAACGCCACGACGAAGCGGAATTGCCGCGCCATCCCCAGTGAGGGTGTGGGCGTTGGAACTGGTTTGCCACACGCGCCCCCATCCGCCCGTCGCAAAGACGGTTGCCTTCGCATGGAAGACGTGCAAGTCTCCCGTGCCAATTTCTACTGCTACCACGCCACCACATGCGCCATCGCGCACCAACATATCAACGACATGGAACTCATCAAAGAACTTGACATTCTCCTTGATACATTGTTGATAGAGCGTTTGTAGGATCATGTGACCAGTGCGATCAGCAGCGTGGCAAGCACGGCGAACGGGCTTCTCACCAAAGTTGCTGGTGTGCCCCCCAAAGCGACGCTGACTAATGCGTCCTTCGGGTGTGCGGTCAAACGGCAAGCCCATGTGTTCCAGCTCAATTACCGCGTCTACGGCGTTCTCTGCTAAAACCAAAGCAGCGTTTTGATCTGCCAGATAGTCCCCACCCTTAACGGTATCGTAAGCGTGCCAAATGGGATAATCCTCTTCGTGGTTGCCCAAAGCCGCGCCCACGCCCCCCTGTGCCGCGCCGGTGTGGCTACGGGTGGGGTACAGTTTGCTGACGACGGCAACCTTTGCGCCGCCCTTGCTGGCATAGAGTGCCGCCATCAAGCCGGCACCACCTGCACCGACGATGATTGCATCATACATGTGTGTAGTCATAACAATATCCTTTATGCTCTCTAGTGTAACGCTTGTAGTTCAGCGAGGGCTTCGCTGGCGGTTTGAATGGCGCGTTCGTCGATGCTCAAGAACAAGGCACCGCCCCCGCTCACCAACAACACGACTGCCAAAATCACGCATAGATACACCAAACCGCGCTTGACGGTTTCGTTTCTAGCGTAGTCAGTGACGACGTAGCGCAACCCGTTAAACCCGTGAATGACCGCCAGTGCCAAAAGCCCAAAGTCATACACGCGCCAGATGGCAATCCCACCGACGAGGTAATTCCAACGATCCCCGACAAATTCAACCGCCGTGCCGCTCTCATTAATCAAGCCCGTGCCCACCACGCCGTGACCCGCCAACGTGAGGTCAAATACCCCTTGAATGACGTGCATCATTGCCAAGTGACCAAAGACCAACGGAATAATCAAGACTCCGCTTATGCGCATGTATGACCACCAGAAGCGTTCTGCACGGCTACCCACTTGCTTACCGCGCACGGGTTGGGCACTGTCGCCAGCGATCATGCCGTATAAGCCAGAGAGCAACAACGCCACTACCAACGCCACAGCCCCACCCACAGCAAAGGGAATTTGTGCGCCAATCACTTTGGCAAAGGGCAAGATGAACACATCATCCGCGCTGTAATGGTCAATCACATGCCCCATCATCAACACGAAAACGGGAGCAAGGATCACCGCCGTAGCAATCAACACGCCCCAAGCGGCGCGTTCTTGGTGCTTCCACAAGGTGGGGCGATAGTCAAAAATAGCAATGCGTAACCCGTTGAGCGCGTGATACACCACCGCTGCCACCAAGCCAAACTCACCAATAGTGAACAAGGGGGACTGATAAGCGGCGATTGCCTCCACATACAACGCAGGATAGAACACTGCCCAAGAGGTGTCGATCACATGTAGGAACAGGAACAACACCACCCCAAGCCCGGTCAAGCGATGAAGCACCCAGCTCCATTGCCCGATGGCACCACGATAACGGAGGGTTTCCGTCAGCGTCATTACAAGGGAAGTCATAGGTCTTAAACCACTTTCTATATCAATTAACAAGCTAAGCAGGATGCCAAAGCATCTGGGAAAAAAAGCAACGATGTTTACTCTTGCGAGTATACAACCGTATTCCCCCGTGCGACAAGTCACGCTAGAGAAATGGACTGCATGTTATAACGGGGCGGTGTGGAAGCCCCATGCACCATTGGCACACGGGGCAAGATTGCGAGTATGAATTACGGATTGGTGAGGGTATCTTGCAACACATCCCGCGCGTTGAGGCTTTGGGTAGGACGGGCGTTGTGTTCAAAGAGCGTGCCCACTGCTTCGATCTGTTCAGCAGAAAGTTCAATCGGCGTGGTGAGTAACAACCAGCGTACCCCTTCAGAGCAGGGGGGCGTGGTCAAAGAACCGCTATAGGTGTAGTAGGTCTTCTCGGTGGGCATCATCTCCAAAGCGTTGACCGTGTAATCTAGGGTGGTAGGCTCCCCTTCTTCGGTGGGCAAGTTAGCAAGGAAATCTGCATAGGAGGGGTTTTCTGCCCCTTCTTTGACCAACACCCCAACCACCGCTAAATTGCCATCAGCATCCTTATGCACGAAGTGGACTTCTAGCGGGAATGCTTCCCCATTCAGGGTGTGTTCGCTCGGGTGATGCACGTGGAATTGTGCCAAACTGAAGGCGCGTTCGTTGTAAACAATCTCGCTTCCGCCATCATAATTGACTTGTACGGTGTGACCATTGTTGAAGAGGGTCAAGGCGGACGAAGCATAGTTGAACGCAATATCGCTGACATCGGTTGCAACGGTGGTGACAATATCAATCGGTGATTGTGTTTTGCCTGTCCCACACAGCGCATAGTCTGGGCTAAGTTGCCCCCACATGGACGGACTGGTCTCCCCTTCGGCTTCATACGACCAGTGCGGTTTTGCTTCTTGTGCCAATGCAGACACAACCCATAACAGATTCAAGAGTATTCCAACAACTAACAAGGTTCTCAAACGCATCATATACCCCTTACAAATAGTCGATACACGGCATTATATCATGCTATCAATCCAATTGACCTATCGCTTTACAAATAATTTACCCGTCACCGTTTAATGCCCTGTGCCGTTCACTTTGGTGGTGAGGATGGGTTGCCCTTCGGTGATGATGATTGTATGTTCATACTGCGCCGCCAGCGTCTTGTCCACTGTGCGCAACGTCCAACCGTCTTTCTCGGTTTTGATGCGCCCCGTGCCCAAGCACAAAAAGGGTTCAATCGTCAGGACTTGCCCCATGACCAGCTTGTCCTTCAGGTTGGGGCGGAAGAAGTGAGGGATGCTGTGGGGCGGTTCATGCAGTTTGCGCCCAATGCCGTGCCCACCCAAGTCACGGATGATGCTGTAGCCCCCTTCCTTCGCCACCTCTCCCACCGCACGCCCAACCGCATTGAGGGGCACACCGTCGCGCACAACTCCCAATGCGTCACTCAACGCACGGCGCGTATACTGACACAACCGTTCCACCTCTGGGTTAACAGGAGGGACGGGGAAGCTCGCCCCTGTATCGGCATAGTAGCCGTCATACACCGCCGACACATCAATGTTCACCAAGTCGCCAGCTTGAATAACGCGCTTGGAAGAGGCGATGCCATGCGCGGCTTCATCGTTGATGCTGATGCACGTATGCGCTGGAAAGCGGTAATCGTGAATGGGGGCAGACTTTGCCCCGCGCTTGGCAAGATAAACCGCGCCGATCTGGTCAAGGTCGGCGGTGGTCATGCCAACCTGTAACTGCTCTGCCATGTGCAAGAGCGTTTCACCCACAATTTGACCAATCTTCATTAAGCCGTTCAAGTCTTCTGGACTTTTTATCATCATGATGGGAGGACTTTCTTAAAGGATTGCCATAAAAGTTTATCATTGCACAACTATGGCATAGAATGAAGCGTATTGCCAATGGATAATGAGGGGGGAATTTCCTCCCATAGACATTATTAAAAATTCAAACTAGGAGTTGATGAATGTTGATAGATATTAAAGATCAAGTGGCAGTGGTGACGGGTGCCAGCCGTGGGATTGGCTATGCGGCGTGTGTGGCACTGGCAAAAGAAGGCGTACACATTGCAGCCACCGCCCGCAATGAGGAACAACTGGGCGAATTGGTGGCACAATGCCAAGCACACGGCGTGAAGGCGATTGCCTATCCATGCGATGCCACTGACGCAAACGCGGTTTACGCGCTCCGTGACCGCGTGCTGAGTGACTTTGGCAAGGCGGACATCCTCGTCAACAATGCAGGGGTGGCACGTTACACCGATTTGCTGGGTCACACGGTTGAGGATTATGATTGGATGATGGATACCAATGTGAAGTCCACATTCTTATTCACGCATGCGTTTGTGGGAGGGATGATCGAGCGCAAGAGTGGCTCGGTGATTGTGGTTTCTTCTCAAGCAGGGGTGAACGGCTTCCCCAATGAGACGGTTTACTGTGCCACCAAACACGCCCAAGTGGGCTTTGCCACCGCCCTAGATGGCGAATTGCGCCCTCACAACATCAAGGTGAGCATCATTGCGCCGGGTGGCGTGCGCACAACATTCGCCTTTGGCACGGGGCGCACGGAGGATATGCCCGCGCTAGAGGGCATGCTAGAGGCGGAAGATGTGGCAGAAGCGATTGTGTTTGCCGCCCGTCAGTCCCCCAAGTCGCGCGTGTTGATGGTGGGCATGCGCCCAATGCAAGAGCGATTGTATGGTGGCGCGTAAGAATTTCGGTATTGGCTAGGTCTAGTGAATAGACAGATTTGTTATTGATGAGGAGTATACTCATGGCAAAAGCAGTTTTGAATGGAATTGTGTTGGCAGAAAGCGATCATGTGCAGGAAGTGGAGGGCAACTTGTACTTCCCCCCAGATTCCGTCAACATGGCATATTTTAGCACCACCGACCGCCACACCACTTGCCCATGGAAGGGCGTTGCCAGCTACTATAGCGTCAACGCGGACGGCAGAAGCCTCCCGAATATAGCATGGTACTACCCTAACCCATCCAATGCTGCCAAGCACATCAAGGATCACGTTGCCTTCTATTCCCAGATAACGGTGACGCGCTAAGTCTTCCCTCCTCCCCGACAAGCAATGTGCTGCGGGGAGGGGACTTTCCTCTAATCCACTGTGTATCTTTGCTTTGCCTCTATATCAAGCTGTTGGATCGAGTTGGAAACGCGGTGCTGGGTATCCACATGAACCGCAACTTATTTATTTTTTTGTCTCATGCGTCAGCCCTGACGTGCTATGCTCTCGTAGCAGGGCGAGGAACACGCTCAAGAAGTCGTGGGCATCCGCGATTACAGCGTGCTGTGCCACACGGAAGATCGGCGCGAGGGGGTCTTTGTTGATGGCGACGATATGCTGACAGGTGAGAATGCCATCTAAATGTTGTACCGCGCCACTGATGCCCACAGCGATATATAAGTCCACCGACACCACACGTCCACTTTGCCCCACCTGCCACGCAGGGTTGATCTCAGCATAGTCAATCACCGCGCGACTGGCGGCAATCCGCCCTCCTAGTTGTTCCGCAAGAGGAAGCAACAAGTTTTGAAAATTGTCTTGTACGCGCCATGCGAACGGATCAGCACAGTGGGGGGGGAGCAGTTGGCGCGTGAATGCCAAGCCTTTCCCACCCGCCACCATCACCGATTGTGGGGCACACGCACGGATGAAGTCATGGAGCGTGTGTGCCTGTTGTTGTAGCGTAGACATTCACACACCGTTATGGGGTGTCATTTTGGGGCGCAGATTGAATCATCCGTCGGCGATCGTATGCAGGGGATTCTTTCATGCGTGACCGCCAATATTCCGAATGGCTAGGATCGGTGAAGCGTTTGAGGTCGGTGTGCGGTGTCCAGAATGTTCCATCGGGTAACTGGGTGCGCTCGTTGAAGTTTGCCTTGTCTAACTTGGCAAACGTTAAATCTGCCTCAGAAAAGAACGCGCCCTCAAGGTGCGAAGCCACCAAATCCACATGGCGCAAGTTTGCCCCCGTGAGCATCGCCCCCTGCAGATTCACCCCAGACATATCGGCATGTTCCAACTTGGCGAAGTATAGCTTTGCTTCTGACAAGATCGAAAAATCCATCTTGGCATACGAAAGGTCTGCTCGCCCCAGCTTTGCCCCCACCAAGTTTGCTTCTTCAAGCATCATCTTCCGCAATGAACCGTCTTTGACCGCGCCGAGTGCGTTCAATTCATCCACCGCTTGCAATGCCAAACCGCGCTCACGTGCGCCCATCTGGCGCATTAGGCGTTGCTTTTCTTCTTCTTTATCGCGCCGTTGGTTCAAGCGGTCAATGATGAGAATGGTGATGGCAACGCTTAGCATCTCTGAACTGACGTTGGTGTAAAAGTCCTCTACAAATATTGCCAAAGAGAACCCCTCGCCATGGATGTAACGATACCCGTTATACCCAATTACCACTGAGGCAACCAACAACAGTACCCCCACCTTGCCCACCGTGAACAGCCAATTGAACGCTCGCTCAATTTGATGACGGATTCGATCAAGGCGACTATCTTGTGACTTTTGCGTCGTAATGGTCATGGCACTTTGCTTCCATTAAAACAACCTAACTTGATTTCACCGTAGTATAGCGTATATCAACACAAGCGAGGTTTCATAAACTCATAAATTCTATCATCTGATGGGCAACCTGTGTGGCGGTTTGCGGTGTCCAATGCACGCCATCAAAGGTGTATAGGTAATTGTGTTGTGCTTGCGCGGTGTACCAATCTTGCCAACCGCTACGCTCACGCTCTTCAATTTGGATGATGTACTTGGTAGTTAGGGGAGGGCGTTCAGGGATGGGTTGGTGCGTTGGGTTTAGAATATCGGGCAGGTTGAGATAAGGAATATCAAATTCATCTACAATGGCTAACAAGCGGTCATTGTAATCATGCCACGCCACATCGACGGTTGGGTTCACTTCCAACGGTTCAAGCGCGATAAAGGTTTCGATGTCATGGGCGAACAATTGCAACAAAATTTCGTGGTAGGTCTGCTCAAATTCATCTGCCGTCACAAAGCCGTTAGCCAAGTTCATTGCCTTGCGATAGTAGGGGCGCGTGTCTGGTTGAGAAAAACTAATGACATCATTCCCCCCCACCATCACCAACACTTGATCGGGTTCTTGTGCCACCACATCCCGCGCCAAGCGACGTAACAGGTTGATGGTGGTATTGCCACCTATCCCAGCATTGATGATCTCGTGGTGGTTGCCCACTTGCTTGCGCACTGCCTCAACATAATTCCCACCGTATCCGCCCCACGTCAGGCTATCCCCCAAGAAAATGACTCTGCTCAATTGCTACCAATCCTTTGTATGATGTTGATGAGGATGCTTGTTATATTCAAGCCATTGGTAGTGTAACATGGTATAGGGGAGATGGCGCGAGTCTTGTATAGTTTTGATAAAAGCATCAAACACTTTTTAGCCACTTTTCATAACGAATATCTTAGGCATTTTCTGTAAACTATTCACAAAGAAAAAGGGTTCTTTATTGTAACTTATGGACAGAAAACAACTACCCGATACACTCATTACCACCTACCTAAAGTTGACTAAAGATCAATTTAAGCCCGCCTTCATTGCTGACGATAACATGCGGATTGAAAAGCTGGAGAATCCGGATGTGCGTTACTATCGCTTCATGTACTTCACTGTGGGGGAGCAATGGAACTGGACAGACCGCCTCACGCTTTCGGATGATGAGATCAGACGAGTGTTGAATGATGAAGCGCAGACGATGTTTGTCATGTATTACAATGGCTCTCCAGCAGGCTATGTGGAGCTGCAAAAGCTAGAGCAAAGCACGGAGATCATGTACTGTGGGCTACGCGAGCCATTTCTTGGGATTGGTCTAGGGAAGCACCTATTGAGTTATGGGGTGCAACATGCGTTTCGACAGGGGGCAGAGTTCATCACGGTTAGCACGTGTAACCTAGATGGACCCCACTCCTTAGAGAACTATGTTAAGCGTGGCTTTCAACCGCTATACACCACCGAACGCCCGATGCCGGATAAGGAATATATCATGTTGACCGCCAAGCAACGAGGCATCTACTAAGCTGATTCGTTGCCCAACTCAAAGATGGCATCTGGAATGGTGGGATTCAGGATGAGGCTTATTGGTTTGACCTCAAAAGATGGTTCATCATTCCAGTAGGCGATAATCTTAGACGGAAGCAAGATGTCATTTAGGTTTGCCAGCTCGCCTTCAATGTGCAGTTGGTAAAGCTGTTGCTGTTCCGCATCAGCATTCCAACAGTGGGTACTCACCTGTGCAAGCGTATAGTCTGCGTTCAAGGCGAGCGTTACTTCGGTGCCTAAGTCATAATGGGCGGCGGTGAAGTGGGTATCATCTACATGGCGCAAGCTGACGTAATGTTCTCCCAATGGGGTGAGCAACAACGCCGCCACCGCCCATAGACGTTGCTGGGCAGAATGCACCACGTCGAGCGTCTCAATAACTTCAGCCGCGCCATTCCCGCGAATCCGTCGGAAGTACCGCCCATCATAAGATTCTATCCCCTTTTGAATGGGCACTCCCACAGGGCGAACGGCAAAATCCCAACGCATCCGATTGGGAAAGGCGAAGTAAGCGGTGACGTGAACAGGTACCCACGTCATGAAGAAACCTAGCTTGATGCGTGCCCGTCCCTCAAAATCCACTTGAAGGCTATCCAAGACTGGGGGGCGCATCCCGTAACGTGCCTCAATCGCTTGACCCAACGCCAAGCGTGACGGTTGGTCTCCACGTGCCATCAGCAGAACGGGCATCGACGTTATCCTCTCACTCTAGTTTCCCATAAATCCAGTTGCCTGCATCCACAGGGTTATCACTGAAAAAGAATTGTAACATCATATTGAAGGTCTCGCCAAAACTTAACCGCCCATCATGGTTGGTATCGAGATGATCCCAAATCTCATCCACTTGCTCCGCAACATAGACGGCGGGATGTGCCTGAAAGAAGGTGGCGTATTCTTGCTTGCTGATCGTGCCGTTTTGGTCAACATCCAATAGCTCAAAAATCCCGATGATCCAAGATTCAAACGCCTGTTGAACGGAGGGCACATGGCGTTGTTGATATGCCAAGATTGCCCAATTGATGAATTCATCGCGGGTGATTTGATGATCGCGGTTTTGATCGCTGATGCTTAGTAGGTGTTGCCAATGACTTTGGTTGATCTGCAGGGCACGCTCATAAATGGGGGACGCTTCAGACAGGTTGAGCAGGCGAGCCATATTGATGAGCGACTGTTCAAAGTCCAGCATGGTTAAAACCCCGTCTCCGTCTACATCATACGCATCAAACCAACGATTCATCTTCTGAAAAAAGAAAGCAGATACCATCTCTCATAAGCCTTGTATAGCAGTCGTCATCCTGTAAGGGAGTATAACATAACTAATTATGTAACGCTGTTGATTAGCGGATGATGCCGTAAAACCAGTTGCCTCGTTCGCTTTCGTCCGTGCTAAAGAAGAACTGCATCAAGAGCGTGACGGCTTCCCCAAAGCTCACCACGTTGTCTCCATTGATGTCTAGTTGTAGCCAAATTTGTTTTAGCTCTTCTGGAGTGTAACGGTGATTGTGTGAACGCAGGAAGATTTGATATTCCCGAAAGGTGATGTATCCGTTTCCATCCACATCAAGCATATCAAAGATGGCAAAGATCCATTCCTCAAACGCATGGCGTATGTCCGCATCATCGCGCATGTCATTTGCCATGATTGCCCAATTCAAGAACTCCTCGCGCGTAATCACATCATCCAAGTTAGCGTCCGCCAACGTGGTCAAAAGTTCCCAGTGCTTGTTGTTGACCGCCATCAAGGATTGATAGGCAAGCGAGGTGTGGTTCACCCCCAAGATGTCGCACATGCGTTCGATGGCGGCATGGAAGTCATTAAATTCGATGATGCCGTTTTGGTCAACATCATACGCATCAAAGAGGTGATTGATCTTCTTCACGAAAAATTCTGCAACGGTCATGGTGTATTCACTCTTAGGGTTAGGAATGCTTAAATCGTGAGGGAGTATAACACAAAAACACAGCGATACAGGTGAGTGTGTCGCTGTGAAAGGGGAAAGACGAAGTTCAACCCAAACGCGCTATGCGTGGGTTAATACTTGGGCTGGCTAGGATCAATCTCATCTGACCAAGCGAGAATCCCGCCCGTAACGTTGACTAGCTTGTTGGTGTAGCCCACCTCACGCAGGAACTCAATCACGTCGGCACTGCGCTTGCCACTGCGACAATGCACAATGACCTCGCGGTCGTTGGGGATTTGTTGAATGACCGTTTGAGCTAGGCTTTCGCGCCCTGCCAACACACTATTTTTAGCCGCTTCGATGTCGGGCTTGGGCAAGCGAACCGTGCCCTCAATAGCGGAGATTGCCCATTCTTCGGGATTGCGCACATCAAGGATATACAAGTCTTCGCCCGCGTCCATACGTGCTTTCAACTCAAGCACCGTGATGCTGTCCATCGCTTCCGCCTTGAGTTTCTCGGCAACTTTGGTGACGCTCTCAAAGGTGCTGTGGTCATGCGCCGGCATCCCACAGAATTGTTCATAATCAATGAGTTCCACTTGTTCGCGTGGGATGCCACACACCGGGCAGTTGGGGTCTTTGCGAACGCGGATCGTTTGGAATTCCATATCCAGCGCGTCGTACAACCACATGCGCCCGATCATCGGATCACCCGCGCCGACGATCAACTTGACCACTTCGGTTGCCTGCATGGTGCCGATGGTGCCGGGCAGAATACCCAGTACGCCCCCTTCAGCACAGCTTGGCACCAACCCCGGAGGGGGTGGGGTGGGGAACATACAACGGTAGCAAGGTCCGTGTTCCGCCCAAAAGACGCTGAGTTGTCCCTCAAAGCGATAGATGCTTCCGTACACGTTGGGCTTGCCCAGCTTGACGCACGCATCATTGACGAGGTAGCGCGTGGGGAAGTTATCCGTGCCGTCCACCACCACATCATAAGGTGCCATGATGTCTAGCGCGTTATCCGACATCAACGGGACGTTGTATTTGTCCACTTGCACAAACGGGTTCAAGTCCTTGATGCGTCTTTCTGCGCTATCTAGCTTGGACATTCCTACGGTGCTTTGCCCGTGAATCACTTGGCGTTGCAAGTTGGATTCATCCACGATGTCAAAATCCACCAACCCAATGCGCCCAACCCCGGCTGCGGCAAGGTATAACGCCAACGGGCTACCCAAGCCACCCGTCCCAACGATCAACACGCTACTTGCCTTCAGGCGTTCTTGCCCCTCGCGCCCAACATTGGGCAAAATGAGGTGGCGGCTAAAACGTTCGATCTCTTGCTTACTCAGTTCTGCACGCTGTTTAACTAGCGGTTCCATATCATGCCCTTGCTTTCGGATACAAGTTATACCAGTGTGGGGGCTAGATTGCCCCCAATTGACGGCGCAAGGTGTGGATGTCAGCGACACCGTAATTCACCTCGCGCGGGGTGAAGTTTGCGTCAAGGATGAAGGTCGTTGGGACGCTTTGCACTTGCCAACGGGTGGCGGCTTCTTGGTCTTGCGTGGCATCCACTTCCACCACCTGCACCTTTTCACCTAACTCTGTTTGTAGTTGATGTAAAGCAGGACGCTGTTGATACTTACACGGCATACATTGAGGGGTCGTGAAATATACAATGATCGGGATACCCTTAGTAACATCATTCAAGAGGGGATCATGCGTTGATTGTTGCCCCACTTGGCGAAGATTCAACCAGCGATATACCTGATACAGTGCAAACCCGACGATGACTAGCCCAATGATGATGCCAAAACGTACCAACATGATCCTATCCTTTTCTAATTTGCAGAAGCAGAAACACTAAAACCCGGAATGCCAAGCCGATTCAATTGATAATACATCCAGCATCCCACACAGAAGTTCAACCAAAAGTTCAAGTTAGCCAGCGCGATCACCACCCATACCAATGACCACCCCAACAGCACATTGCCCAGCAACAGAGCGACGGTTGCACCACCGTTGAAGAGTGCCCCCACCAACATAGCGAAGCGATGCGGTTGGGCGTGGTCGGGTTGGGGATTGGGCTTGATCCACCCTGCTTGTTTGATGAGCAGGTAGAACACGCGATAGGGCGCGAATGGCAAATTGAGCGCACCCAAAAGCTGGGCAACGGCGACGAACGCCACTAACGCCCATGCTGGCTTGCCAATCAAGAACGCGATAAGCAAGATCAGAATGGTGAGGGCTTGCCCGGTTTTCAATCCGTTTTGGTCAACTTTGGTTTGTTCTGCCATGTTGTGCGCTCCTTACGCGCTAACCCCACCCGCAATGCTGGGGATGATACGAAGTTTGGCATCGCTTTCGAGCGCGGTTTCAACCCCGTTCAAAAAGCGGATGTCTTCATCCCCTAGATAAACGTTCACGAAGTTACGGAGCGTGTCCCCTTCATAGATGTGTTGGCGCAATTCTGGGTGTTGTGTCACCAAGTCTGCCAAAGCCTCTTTGACGGTTGAACCGCTCACGGTGATGGTGGCTTCGCCATGTGTATAGGCACGAAGTGGGGTTGGGATTTTGATGCTTGCCATATTTTTCTCTCCAGTTGATGGACATTCTCTTATAAAAACGGACACCTGTCCGCAGTAAAACTTACCAAGCGTCTCATGATATAACATAACTCTTATAGGTGAGACGGTCTTTTGAGCTAGTCAACAGCCGTTAGGGTGATTTCCTCAAAAGCGGAGCGGTCGGCTTTCAGTTGCCAATTGCGGATATGATCCATCTTTCCGTCTTGGACGGAAACAATGATGTACGCCATATTGACCCAAGCATGGTCAAGGTCATAGATGGAGGGCTGGGCGGGGTGGTCAGGGTGGCTATGATAGAAGCCCACGATTTGTAACCCGCGTGCATCCGCACTATCTTCAACCTGCGTCCAGAAGTCGGTTGCTAAACCCATACGATGAAACTGTTCCTCAGTGGGGAAGGTGTTAAGCGCGGGGGCAATCTCTAGCACGGTTGCTATATCGCCTTGCATCGTGCCCAATAGCAACCCACCCCCCTCATTGGGGTAGGCATCTTGAAGGTGTTCCACCATCTGCGTGAGGGTGGCTTGCTTGATTGTGGTGTTCATGGATGTGTCCTTTGTCACCTAGCGAAGATGAAACCAGCTAACCCTATAGAAGGATCAACAGGGAGAGCTTCTTACATGATGGGACGTTTTTGCCAAAGATGGCTGTTCCCATCCTATCATTCTATAAATTAACAAGGGGGATGATCTTTTGCAATCGGTTATTTTGCCTGACTGAAATCTAATGAAAATCACATATTTCACGGTAGCTTTCACCTGACTTTGAGAATTTACGGATGCTATACTAAGCAATGGCTACTCAATAAAGTACAACCTACAAGGAGTTTTATTCAATGAGTCAAGGACTTGACGGCGTTATTGTTGGTGATAGTACCACCAGTTTGGTGAATGGGGTTGAAGGCAAGCTCATCTATTCGGGCTACCGCATTGAAGACCTCGCAATGAACGCATTGTTTGAAGAAGTTGCCTTCTTGCTTTGGAACAACCGCTTGCCCAACCAAGCGGAGTTAGATGAGTTGGTACAACAAATCGCCAAAGAGGCTGTGCTTCCTGAAGGGGTCATCACCTTGATGAAGGCACTCCCCACAGACGCACACCCGATGGCGGTACTTCGCACCGCTGTTTCTGCCCTTGCCCACTTTGATGCTGACAGCGAAAGCAACCACATCACCGACAAGGACAAGTCTGTTGCACATCGCATCGCCGTCCGCTTGACGGGGCAAATCACCACCGCGACGGCGGCATGGGAACGCATCCGCAATGGACAAGAACCCGTTGCCCCACGTGCAGACCTCAACCTCAGCCAAAACTTTGTCTACATGTTGACGGGCACTGAACCCGATGAAACCGCTTCTAAGGCGATTAACGTTTACTTGGTGTTGTTAGCAGAACACGGCATGAACGCCTCCACCTTCACCAGTCGCGTGGTGACGGGGACAATAGCCGACATGCACAGTGCCATCACCGCTGCCATTGGCGCACTCAAGGGCTTTGCCCATGGCGGCGCAAACAGCGAAGCGATGTACCAATTCCTTGAAATTGGTGAACCCGACAACGTAGAGAACTGGTTCAACAGCTACATCAAAACCCATGAAAAGCGCGTCATGGGCATTGGGCATCGCATTTACAAGGCACTTGACCCACGCGCTTCTATCCTCAAGGAACATGCTAGGGCACTCTCTGAGAGCAGTGGCAACACCAAATGGTTTGAAATTGCGGAACGTTTGGAACAAGCCGCCCTCGCTGATGAATACTTCATCGAGCGCAAACTGTACCCGAATGTGGACTACTATAGCGCGATTGTGCTGTACACGCTCAACATTCCTGTAGACAGCTTTACCCCGTTGTTTGCTATGGCGCGGATTGCTGGCTGGACAGCACACGTCATTGAGCAAATGGGCGGGCGTTTAATCCGTCCTGAAGTGAACTATGTGGGCGCGATGGACTTGGACTGGCTTCCGATGGATGCCCGTTAACCACGTCATGAGTGAAATGGGGTGGGCATGCCTCACCCCTTCCGCCTCATTCCAACGCTTGATCTTCGTCGGTCATGTCGGCGATCATCTGCATCGCCTCTGAAAGCTCGTTCTCTTCCACCACATCCATGACCAAGCCTTTGGTCTTATGTACCAAGATGGAATAGCCCACCGCAAAGATGGCGTTGTGTGCGCCCCCCGCGGCATATAGCGTTTCAAAGCGTTGGAGCGTGGCATCAATCAAGATGGGAATCCCAACCACGCGATGCCCAACAGGGGGGACGCTCCCCGGCTCATAGCCAAATATTTCCACCAGTTCCTCTGCCTTAGCTGTCTTGACCTTCTTGCGTCCTACGCCAAAGTGACGCGCTAACTTGCGATCATCTACTTTTTGGTCGCCACTGGTCAACACCAACACGGGTTGCCCATCCACCATGAAGGCGATGCTCTTGACGATTTGCCCCAACTGACAACCGATCTGGTCAGCGGCTTGTTGGCTGGTAGCGGTGGTCTCCTCAAAGAAAATGATTTGGGTTTTTAGTCCCAATGAATCCAATACAGCTTGAACATGTTGTGGGGTGAGGGGGTGTTTGGGCATTAGCATCACGTCCTTTTCTAGGTGTAGCCTGTCCACGCGCCCGATGATGCCCCCGTGTCGTGATGAATCTCACTCGAAAATGGTCTCATTTAACAGGGTTGTTCAAGTAGGCTAAAACAAGCTACTATTTAATTGTACTTAGACTGTAATCATAACCGATGGAATGACAACCTACCATGACTTCCTACCGCTTTCAATGGGATGACCCGTTTCTCCTAGAGGATCAACTGACGGAAACCGAGCAAGACTTTCGCAATCGTGCGCGGGAGTATGCACAAACCCACCTTGCCCCCTTCATTCGGGAGGCATACCGCACTGAAACCCCCTACACCAACTTCTATCACGAGGTGGGGGAACGCGGTCTTTTGGCAATCACCCTCCCCACTGAACACGGGGGCGCAGGGGCAAGCTATGTGGCGTATGGTTTGGTAGCGCGAGAGATGGAGCGCGTGGATTCTGCTTATCGCACCATGTTGAGCGTGCAGGGTTCTTTGGCGATGTTCCCGATTTATGCCTTTGGGAGCGACGAACAGAAGGCGAAGTATCTGCCTGCTTTGGCGCGTGGCGAGCGCATCGGCGCGTTCGGCTTGACCGAACCCGAAGCCGGCTCCGATCCTGCTGGGATGCAAACCGTTGCCGAGCCAATCGAAGGGGGCTATCGCTTGACGGGGCACAAACGCTGGAACACCTCCACCGTTGCCGATACCTTCATTGTGTGGGCAAAGTCCCCGTCGCATGGGGGCAAGATACGCGGTTTCATTCTGGAGCGTGGCATGAGTGGCTTAAGCACCCACCGCATTGAGGGCAAACTCAGCTTTCGTGGGGTGACAACTGGGGAATTCAAGATGGACGGCGTAGAGATCAGCGAGGCGCAAATGCTCCCCCATGCGGAAGGGATGAAGTCCGCGTTTGAGTGTTTGAATCGCGCTCGCTACGGTATCGCGTGGGGGGTGATGGGCGCGGCAGAAGCGTGTTGGCACGCCTCCCGTGAATACACCCTCAACCGCTCACAGTTTGGTCGCCCGTTAGCTGGCACGCAACTGGTGCAAAAGAAACTTGCCGACATGCAAACCGAGATCACGCTAGGCTTGCACGGGGTCTTACGGGTGGGGCGGTTGATGGATGAACACCGCTACGCCCCAGAGATGATCTCGCTCATCAAGCGCAATAATTGTGGTAAGGCGTTAGACATCGCCCGTGTTGCCCGTGATATGCACGGAGGGAACGGCATCTTGGATGAGCATGTGGTCATCCGCCACATGATAAACCTTGAAACCGTCAACACCTATGAGGGCACGCACGACATCCACGCCTTGATTTTGGGGCGGGCGCAAACCGGCTTAGCCGCCTTCTAGTCCGTTTCGATCACGTGTAAGTAACGCGGTGGCAGGGCGTTCACGAGGTAGTGGTATTCGTCAGCAAGATAGAATGCCACGCCTTCGGTGTGTGCCAAGCGAGCATTCACCTCTAGCAATGCCAGCTTCCCGTGTCGCTCCCCCACACGCTCGGCAATCTTGCGCTCATTGGTTAGATGCACGTACTGGCGACTGCGTGCTTGTAGCCCTTCCGCCAAAATAGTAGAAAGCACGTGCTGGCTCGTGCCGTGATACAACACGGACGGGGGCAAAACTGACGGATAAGCAATGCGTGGCGCGTTTTGGCTATGCCCATAACGGGCGCGTACCCGCCCCTCCACCAACTCAAACCGTTGGTTCTTGTCAGAGGCAGGCTGGGTGAGGACAAACTCTAGCACATCATCAGCAACCGCCTCTCTAAAATTCAAACGGACGACATGTTGTAATTCTGCCAATGAGGTGAAGCCGTCCGCGTCCAATGATAAACCGTATAGATCGGGTTCGTGACGTAACACCTTAGAAACAAATTTAGAGAGCTGGGTAATTTTTGTCATGACCTTTGCAACTTTCGTAAGAACAGATACGTATAATCTATTGATGTGTGCAATATAGCACCACTATAAACCAAACAGGAGAAACCGTTTATGAAGTTCCGTATGGGATTTGTTAGTTTGCTACTCGTTCTACTTGCCACCTTCGCCACTGTTGCCTTCGCACAAGATGACATGATGCACCCCTGTTTCGATCTTTCTGAGGAAGATTGCACCCTTTACTATGATGCCCAAATGTTCCTGCCCGAATCCACCAACTTCTCTGCCGGTGTAGATGTTGCCGTAGGCTTGGATGACCAAAGCTACGTTGCCACGATCTTGGCAGGTGGGGGCTATGTCGCAGACATGGATGTTCTTTCCCAAGTGAGTGACTTCATCGCCCTCCTTGAAGCCACCGACTCCGCCGAAGACTTGGCTAACCTCACGCTTGAAAACGTGTTGACCAATGTAGGTACATTGTTGATGGCAGCTGACGCTGACCTATCCCTCTCCATCACCTTGCCCGATGAGTTGTTAGCAGAGATGGGCGGAATGGTTTCTAATCCGCTAGACTTGAACTTGTGGTTTGTGGATGGCATCGCCTATGCCGACTTGACCCCCGCCGCAGTGGTTGATCCCACTTTGGCTGGCATCTTTGGGATTGACTTGAACGAGGCACTCGCCTTCGCTCAACTCACCTTGACCGAAGAACAATTCCAAGAACTATTGAGCGATGAAGAATTGATGTCTCAATTGGATATGCAAATGGATACCCAAGAAATGATGATGGGCGAGTTGCCTGCTGGCATTGAAGACGCAATCACCTTGACCCGCCTTGAAGATGAAGATGGCTATGCTGTATTTGAAACCAGCGTAGACTTGGTGGCGTTGCTCTCCAGCGAATTTGTGCGTGAACAAGTTGTCACCGCGATTGAATCCAGCGAGGATATGTCTGCTGAAGGCACCCCCTCCGCTGATGAAATCGTAGACGCATTGATCGCATCCTTGACTGAATCCGAGATCGTCTCCTATGAATACATTGACCTTGAAAGCGGTTACTATGTATCAGAAGAATCTTACGTGAGCATGGTCATTGACACCGCTCCCCTAGCTGCTCTGGATGCAGAAGGGTCAACCGAAGGCATGCCTGCTACAATCACGGTAGATGTCACCGTTGTTTTTGAACGTTCTGAAATTGATGAAGTCACCGAAGTTCCTGCTCCTGATGGTGCAACCGTTGTTCCCTTCGCTGACTTAATCAGCGGTATGAGCGGTTCTGAAGGTCAAGCGCAATAACCCTCGCAAGTATTCCCACTACGGACAGGGTATGCCCTGTCCGTGGTTTATAATCTTCCACTACTTACCCCACACACTTGCGCTATAATTAGCGTACTATCCCGATGATGAATGGAAGTCACCACTCATGCCCGTCACCATTGCCCCCAACCACCCCGCTATTATCGAATATCTCGCTT
>JBMOEO010000050.1:0-26463 GCA_049318945.1 Phototrophicaceae bacterium
AAGGTTAAGTTCTAGCAAAACGCCTGCTTGGTCAACTACCACACTCTTGACTACAAATTTTTAAGATAGAGTCGCATGACATTGTGTTCCTCAAGGTCAATGTCGTGCAAGATTCCGTTCAACCATTTCACATCAAATCAATTGATCGAGCGTAATCATGTTTTTAATCCTCCTGCTGAGGGTGTCCGCGAGTTCATCAGGCGATTGTTGTTTACCAGTAGCGATCCATTTCACGAGGATATTTGTAACAATAGCAATCCGAATGGTCATGTCGTAGTCGAGATACGCTTCATCATTAGCAAGATAGGTCAGCGAGGGTGTTATATGTGGTGTCACTGCTCGATTAAGCGATGCCATTGCAATATCGAGGCGATTCACTTGTATCAGTAATTCAATAATTTCGGAGTTCAAATAGAAATATTCTAGGACAGGTTTTAGCAACATCACGCGGGCTGGATTGCCGTGTTTTTGGACGTAGGCAATAACATACTGAATCATTTCATCATAGGTCTGATCGCTCCGCCAGCGTAAGATGTCCTCAATTGTATCGAAGTGGCGATAGAAAGTGGTTCGTCCAACTTGCGATGCCACAACCAACTCTGTGACTTTGATGCTATCAAAGGGCATCTCTCGCATAAGTTTTACAAGTCCATCATAGAGCAATTCCGCGGAGTAGATTGCTCGCTGGTCGTCCTTGATATGATACATTTTCCTGTTGTTGTTCCGCTTTTTAGAAGTCGTCTGATTGCAGTATAGCATTAATCAAACATGATATGAAATGTAAATTCCTGAAGACAGACTCAAGCGCATAAAAAAGTTAGGGAGAACAAAACATGCGTGAACAAATAAGCAAGAGCATTATGTTCGGATTGGTAGCAATCTTGCTCGCTGGTGTATTTACTACCGGCAACATCCATGCACAATTAGGACCTTCGTTACCACCAGCACCGATCCCCGGAACCGATGGCGTTCTGATTGGTGCTGACTACTGGAGTGACGAGCCAATGATCCTATCGGCTGGTCTCGGCTTTGAAGGCATTATTGGTATCGACGAATATACTGTGGAAGATGTACGTAAAGCGGGTGCGAGCTGGTATAGCTCCCTGACCTGCACCAACGGTGTAGAACCTGCTGACGCGGATCGCACAGCCGCTGTCACCAAGGATCTAATGGTGCCTCTTGCCACAGGAAATCCCGATTACTCAGATGCACTGCCGATTGTGTTTAGCTGGCCTGTGGCTACTGATACAATCGACATCACCGACTTCCAATACACCTTGAACAATGGTGAATTAGGATACCTTGAAGGCTACACCATGTTCCCGAATTGGGAATACAATGAACGGAATGTTGTGGTGCTCAATGGTGAATTCGCTAATCGTGGCTCCGCCAGTGATCCAGATGCGATCTTCCCCGTTCGCCTTGACATTGTAGGTGATTTGATCTTGGTTGGACCCGGCGGTGAAGAGGTCAACGCACGTGGTTTGTTCTGGGAAACCGACGTAACCCCATACGATAGAGGTCCTTCACTTGTAGGTGCTAAAATTAACCGTGTAGACCCTCAACCCGTTGGTGAAAGTGGACCGACTGCTTTGGTTGCACTCACTGGTGCTTTCCCCAACAATGAGCTTGCAGTATATGGTGAAGGTGATTTCCGTATCCGTACACTAACCACAGGCGGGTTCTCCCCCGATGGTGTCCTTGCTGTAACCGCTGGCGACTATGAAAAATTCTTCCGTGTCCATGCCAATGGTCCCGATGGCGAAACGGTTCTTCTCGAAAAAGTTGGTGTTGAATACGAAGTTGCAGGTGGCACGCTGCGCGTTGTGGGTCTGGCAGACATGGGTCGTGCAGAAAACGCCGAAGCAGGTATCTACTATGACGATTGCTATGCTGAAGACCGCGACAACTACCTCGACATCATTCTTGTCGGTGATGAAGAAGCTGCCCGCAATGTAACCTTCGTGGAAATCCCCGCAACCGAAGCAGGCTATCAACCCTTCTACAATCCAGGTGGTCCCGGTCCTGAGCCTTTTGAGGGTGTACGCCATACGGCTCCTGGTCCCGCAGACCTTGAACCTGTGATTAACGCTCTCGATGATCCAATGCGTGTGACTCGTTTCCCTTCAGAATCTAAGTTTACTAGCATTCGTATAGGTGACTTGCTGTACATGCAAAATGCAGCTATGGTACCAGAGAGCATTGAGTGGGATGCGGCTAACGGTCAATTCCTAGTCGGCTCAATCAGCTTTGGGGATGTTTTCTCGGTGCAGGATACTGGGGTGACAATGCCATTCATTGTTAGCGACAACCTGACTGGTACTGTCGGTATTCACCTTGATGCCACAACCAATCGTTTGTTGGTGACGAATAGTAACATTCGTGCCAATCTCGACCCAGAAATTCCGGGTATTGCACAAATTGGCATTTATGACATGGAAACGCGCGAAGAACTGCACTTTGTCGATCTGGGCAGTCTCTATCCCGACGGTCGCCATTTTGCCAACGACGTGACCGTTGATGACGAGGGCAATGCTTACGTCACCGACACACTGTCCCCTGTCATTTACAAAGTGGATATGGACGGTAACGCAGAAGTATTTGCGGAAAACCCTGAATTTGTAGGTCTCAATGGTATTGTCTACCATCCAGAAGGTTACTTGCTAGTGGGCGCAAATGAAAATGGCGGGCTTTACAAAGTCATGCTCGAAGACCCAACAAACGTGAGCAAGGTCGAACTGAGAGAACGACTCGTCATGGATGGTTTAGTCCTGAACAACGATCTGGAACTTGTCGCTGTCGTTCAGCCCCCTGCACGCGACGTGGTTGTACTTAGTAGCGAAGATGCTTGGGCAACTGCAAATGTGACAGCTACCGCGCCTGTCCTTACGCGACTCTTCCCGACTGCCGCCACGTTCCGCGATGGCGAACTCTATGTGTCGCACGCAGACTTTGCCGCTCTTCGGAACAGCGAGATTACGTTAGCTTATCCCATCCTGCGTACCAGCTTCACACCAACAAGATTCCGTTAGGTTTAGGTTATCGCATACCAGCCTCACAGAAATCAAATAATAGTTTGGGGATCCTGTTTTTTGTGATTTGACCGCCAAGTCAATACGTCAATCACAGTCATTCGACGGGCAACATTGAACTCAGGTTTGGTGTTGCCCATATCTTTACCAGCCTGAAATGAACAGTGGGGATAAAATGTAACGGGGAAGGTTGATAAGCGGAGAGAGAGGGATTCGAACCCTCGGTGAGGCAAGACCCCACACTCGTTTTCGAGACGAGCCCGATCAACCGCTCTGGCATCTCTCCAATAGAGTGCAACATCATATAGGATGTTTGATTAAAAATATAGGCTACTTTTGCCCTTGAGAGCGCAATTCATGAAAGAAGCTACGGATTTGCTGGCTTGCCTCTTCTGCTAGAATTCCTGCCGTCACCTCAACGTGATGGTTCAAGCGTGGATGGCGCACAACATCCATGATGCTACCGGCGCAACCGGCTTTAGGGTCGGGTGTGGCATACACCAAACGGGGCAAACGCGCCAACACCATCGCCCCACCACACATGGCACACGGCTCTAATGTGCAATAGAGCGTCACGCCCACTAACCGCCAGTGACCAAGATGTTGTGCAGCTTGACGGATCGCCAACATTTCGGCGTGGGCGGTTGGGTCATGGTCAGCTTCACGGCGGTTAAAGCCTCGCCCTATGATTTCGCCCTGCCACACTGCCAACGCACCAATGGGCACATCATGCTGTGGGCGTGCCTTCTCCGCTTCTTCTAGGGTGAGGCGCATCCAATCAAAATCGGTGTACATGGTTAGAACATACTAAGCTGTTGGGGCAAATCGGGTTCATCATCCATGAAGGGATCTACCAACGGATCGGGGCTGGGCAAGTCTTCCAACACAATCAACTCATCCAACACCTCCATATCTTCTATAGAAGGCGTTACGTCGGGTTCATCGGGAGGAGCGACTTGCTCTTCAGGTTGGGTGGCTTCTGCAATCGTTAGCACCGACTCCTCTTCTGGAAAGGTGGGAATGTCTAAGGTAGGGATGAAGTCCGCTTGTAGGTCTTCTGTGCGCATAGTGGCATAGAGTTTCATCTCTTTGAGTTCATCTTCCCGATAGCCCACTTGATACAACACCATCGTTAAGCTGGACTCGGTGAGCGTGTCACCCCGCTGAACGACATCCCGATAGTGAGCATCCAAACAGTCGCGCCAATCCTGCGAAAAAATGCTAGACATCCCCACCCTCCATCCCCTGCAATAGCTTGAGAATATCCTCCGCATAAAGTGCCAGACGTTGCGTTCCCAATCCTGTCACCTGGGCAAGTTGCTCAACCGTGGTGGGCATGTGGACGGCTAGTTGCCACATTTCATCTTTAGAAAGCACAATGTCTGAACTCACCCCGCGAGCCTCACCACGGTTCTTGCGCCATTGTTGCAAGGCGTAATATCGCTCAGACAGTTGAGAGGTGGGGGCTTCTGGCGTGGGAGGTTTGGTGGGCAGAGGGGCTTGCGTGCCTCGCTTCACTTGATGGAGCAACTCGCTTCCATAACGCTTGGCAATGGTTGCCGAGACCTCCGACAAGTTATGCAGTTCTTTGGTGTTGCGGGGCGCGTTCTGGGCAATATCAACCAACACCTTATTAGACAGGATTTTGAAGGGGGGAAGATTACGCTCCTCTGCCAGTTGCTCGCGCCATAGGTAGAGTTCCTTTAAGATTGCCATCGCTCGCAGGTTCAAGCGTTGGGGCAGCCCAATCTTCCAGTAACCCTCTGGGTCAAAGTTATTGGTGGAATCTTGCACCGTTTGACAATCAATGCAAATCTCTTCAAACTCTGATAACCGCCCCATCTCAATGAGCGCGTCGCGCATGCGGTCGCGCAGTTGAGGCAAGTAATGCGTGTCTTGCTGGGCATAACGCAAATTGGATTCTGGCAACGGGCGCATCCCCCAATCGTCGCGCTGGTGCTTCTTGCTAATGTCTACCTCAAGATAAATCGCCAACATTCGGTCTAATCCGAGAGAAGCATGCCCCAGCATTCTGGCGGCAACCATCGTATCAAATAGGTGATGCACCCCAAAACCATAATCACGCTTCAACGAAATGAGGTCATACTCTGACGCATGGAATATCTTCTCAATGGTACGATCGGCAAAGACCTGCGCCAAGCCCTCTAGGTTCATCTTGCGTAGGGGGTCTACAATATAATCATGCTCACGGGTGGAAAGCTGAATGAGGCACACATGCTCACGATAGACATGTAACCCGTTAGATTCAATATCCACCGCGATGAGGGATTGCTGTAGCAAATCCTCCAACATTAGATCAAAGGTGGACTGACGATCAACATAAATGAAGGGGGGAAGCATTACAACCAACCTCTGACGACAAAATAAATTAGCATCAAAACCGCAATAATGACCATGCTGGCGGAAACAAAAATGAACGAATAAGGATTGTCTTGTAGGGGCAAGGGGATATTCATCCCATACACGCTTGAAATGAGCGTGAGGGGTAACATGGTGACGGAAATCACCGTGAGGATTTGCATGACTTCGTTGATGCGATGACTAGCAAGGGTGTCTGCGGTATCGGCAAGGCTTGCCACGATTTCAGCATCTTCATCAATGAAATCACGTGCGCGGTGCATGTGATCTACTAGGTCATTAAAATATTCTTCGTAATCATCTAAGATGAGGGGATGGTTGGTTTTTTCCAAGTCCTCTAACACGGGTGCTTGCTGGCGGATGATGCGCCGTAAGGTGATGACATCGCGGCGAATCAAGGTGATTTCACGGATGACGTTGCGCGTATTCCCCCCCAAGATTTCTTCCTCAAGGGATTGAATATTTTTGTCCACCTTGCGCAAGATGGGAAAGAGATAATCGACCAACTCATCTAAGATGACATAGAAGGTATAGTTCGCCCCACGCCCCATATACCGCTGGCGTGTTTCTTCCTCGTTCTCACACTTTTGAAAGAGCTTCAACAAAGGTTTAAGCGTGCCGTCATGGATGGTGATAACCGTGCCGGGCGCAAGGATGACATCCACCTCTCGGCTACGCGATAGCCGTTGAATCGGATCCCATTGGGGAAAGTGCAAAACCAAGAAGAGATAATCATCATCTTCGTCTAGTTTAGGGCGTTCTTTAGAACTGAGGATGTCCTCAAGGTTGAGGGGATGGATGAACGGAAACCGACTCCGCAACAGTTCTACATCGTTGGGAGTAGGATGTACGATATTCGTCCAGTGTACGCGGTTATGTTGCAAGTGATAGGTCGCCATGACGTGTATTATGGCTTAGAAACAAAGCGCACTGCAAGATCATTTCTGGGGTAAATTGGCATGTATAACTAGCTTTGACAGTACCCTACGCTTGTGATATATTGTACATACAAATGCAATTCTAATTTTCTCAAGTTTTGTTATAAGGTCATTAACACGTTTTGACAGGCTGTTTGCCGTCTTTTCAAACGTCTACTGACCACTATCTTCGGAGGAATTAACCAATGGCGACAGCAAGCCAAGCAAAAGTCGCGGGAGATACCGAACAAGCAATCACGGTGAGCACCCCAAGCCGCCGCGAGTTCTTATATTACATTTGGATGGCTTCTCTCGTTTTACTGCTCGGTGAAGCTGGGGCAGGTATCCTGTGGTTCGCTTACCCTCGCTTCAAAGAAGGTACATTCGGTGGGACGTTTACACTCGGACCCGGCGAAGTGCCCGGTGCTGGTGAAGCACCCAACTCTAAACCCGCAGGTCGTTTCCATATTTCACATTTAGGAAATGACAGCCTTATTGTTTTGTACGGTGTCTGTACTCACTTAGGTTGTTTGCCAAGCTGGGTAGAAGCGAACACTCGCTTTGAATGCCCATGCCATGGTTCTAAGTTTGAGTTAGATGGAAAGTATATCGAAGGTCCTGCCCCAAGCAGTTTAGACCGCTTTGTTACGACTGTGTATTTTGAAGATGGCACGGTTGAAACAACCAACACAGAAGGCGACCCCATTCCATTGGCTGGTCGAAGCATTGCTCGTATTGACATTGACACCGGCAATCGTGTACGCCGTACCGGTGGCAAAGCCAAGTTGTAATCATTCGTCATTTTATATTGCAGGAGTCAAGACATGTCCGTTTTGCCATTTCCATCTTTCCTTGACACGATCAAGGAAAAAGGACTCAAGAAGGCAGTATATGAGGGCATCGACGACGTTGTAGCTTACATCACTGCTGGTATGAACGTCAAAGACATCCGCGAAGCCCTTCGCGGTGAAGCACCCAGCCGTCGCCCTAACCCCCGTTTGCAACCCCATGCGGATAGCTTTTGGTTGCACATGCGCCCCAGTTACTTCCATCAGGATATGACCGGGGTTTACCCAACGTTCCGCTTAGGGTGGTTGTCAACCTACTTTGTGGTATTTGAAACCATCACCGGTCTTTTCTTGATGTTGTGGTATACCCCCTCACCAGAAATCGCCTATGACAACATGATCGCCATGCTCTCCAATATTCCTTTTGGAAAGTTCATGCGCGACTTGCACCGTCTAGGCGCGGAAGGGATGGTCATCATTGTGTTCTTACACATGCTACGAACGTTCTACACCGGCAGTTATAAGAAGCCACGCCAGTTCACTTGGTTGACAGGCGTGATTCTGTTGTTGGTGACGATGGTTCTCAGCTTCAGTGGTTATCTGTTGCCATGGGATCAGTTGGCACTGTGGGCAGTAACCATTGGTGCAAGTATGGTGGAAGCCGCCCCCCCCGCCGACATCGTAGGCAAGAACCTCAACTTGCTGGTGCGCGGTGGTCCCGACATGGGCGCGAATGGGTTATTGCGCTTCTACTTGTTGCACGTGTTGCTGTTGCCTGCGTTGCTGTTCGTCTTCACCGGCGTTCACTACTACAAGGTTATCATTCATGGTCACAGCCTTCCCCCACAAAAAGAAAACATCGGGGAAGACACCGCCAAGCGTGTACCGTTGGACAAGCGCGTCTACTTCATCCCAGATGTGTTGACCAACGAAATGCTGTGGATTGCGTTCACCACCCTGTTGCTGACTGTTTTGGCAACATGGTTCTTCAAAGCACCGCTAGAAAGCCATGCTAACCCACAACAAACCCCGCTTCATACCGTTGCGCCGTGGTACTTCTTGTGGATTCAAGGTGCGCTCAAGTTGGGTGATAAGGTGTTCTGGGGCTTAGTTTTCCCTGGTTTGGTATTCGGCTTCTTGTTTGCAATGCCCTATATTGATACCAACCCCAGCCGTCGCTTTGCAGATCGCCGTTTCGCACTAACCATTTCTTTCGTCTTGCTCGCATTCTTGATGGCATTCACCTACTGGGGCTACCCCACTGTGGGTGTGGCAACCTCTGCTGACAAAGAAATTTTGTTTGAGATGATCCCAGAAGAACATGCGGGTGTCTTGCGCCCCATTCCATTTGACCAACTGGCACCGGGTGCTTATACCACCGCTCAACTAGAAGGCTCTGCTTCTGAAGCCGCGCTTCATGTAGAAGAGTTTACGGCTATGTTGGAAGAAAATGGCTATAGCGAAACCATGCAAGCGGAGCTGACGGCGAACCCCGTTTTGTTGCGCATTCCGGGTGGCAAGCTGAATTGGTCGGTTGTACCTTCAACGTCTCCAGAATTGTTGCACGCGCTCGAAGAACTTGAGCATCTCATGCACAATCATAAGGATGAGTTGGTCAATCCATTCGGCGTGATTATCGTCACCCAAGATCAAGAAAGCACCAAGCGTGTGGATGTAGTCGTCAGCTGGGATGATACCGATGAAGAAACGGGCGAAGTTACCCGTCAATTCAGTAGCAACCAAGCCTACGTTCACAGCAATAGTGAATGGTACGAACGTTAGGGATCATCCTTTTGTGAGGGTGACTTCGTTAAATGATAAAGCTGTCCCCATCTTGCACAGGTGGGGACACTTATGCTGTAAATACACTGGCATCTTTTGGTATCGAACGACAGGAACAGGACGGCAATGAACCTCGAACGTCTGATAATTGAAAAAATCGAAGATCGCATTCTCTTGGGCATCATCTCTTTTGTCTCCATCATGGTGATTGTGGGATGGATTGCCATCAATGAAAATGCACGCATGGCGGCATTCACACAACAATTTGAAGGTCGTGCTATTGAACGTGGCGCGGGCTTATTTAACCAGAACTGTTCAACCTGTCATGGCTTGGACGGGCGCGGTTTGACTGGGGTTGCTCCCGGTTTGAACAGCCCTCACCTGTTCGGTTACGATTTCCGTGAAGTTGTCCGCGCTGAAATTGAAACAATCGAAAAACGCATTGTGGGCGAAGCAGAAGATGGTAGCCCCATCTTTGCAGAAGGCGTAACTGAAGAAGAAGCCGCCACCCTCACTGCTCGCCTTGCGGAACTCCAAGCGCAAGATGAGGCAATCCTTGCTCAACTTGCCCCTGCTATTGAAAAGGGTTATGACCCTGAGAAGCCAACCCGTCTAGGTCAAGTAGGCTGGGGTGGAACGTTGAATAGCTATGTCTATACCACGTTGGTACATGGTCGCCCAACTAGCTCTAGCTATTGGCCCCAAGCGATGGCGGCTTGGTCACAAACCGCTGGCGGTCCCTTGCGTGATGACCAACTGGAGCAACTCACCGCGTACATCTTGAACTGGAATCGTGATTGGACGGTTGATGATCTTCTAGCGGTGAATCAATTTGCTAAGGTGCCCGCTGATCCTGCATTGGTCAGTGCGAACCCTGGTGAACCGACAGTGGGAACAGAAGTAGAAACCATCCTTACTGAACTGGCAAACTACACGGGCGATCCTATGAATGGTCAATCGTTGTATACCACATACGCCTGTGCAGGCTGTCACATGATTGGTGGGGGCGGTGCTGCACCTTCACCTGAAGTTACATGGTTGGCTGCACAAGCGGGCACGGATGGTCGCCCTTCAGCGGACAATCCACTTGGCTACATTGTTGAAAGCATCGTCTTGCCCAACAACTACATTGTTAGCGGTTACGTTGCTAACGTGATGCCCCAAAACTTTGGTGAACGCCTCACCTATCAAGACCTTGCTGACATCACCGCTTATGTGATGAGTTTCGATAGCTAAGCCATTCACAACTAAACATTGAAAGCCTCTGCAAAGTTCATTCGCAGGGGCTTTTTGTTATCTATAGCACTTGCATAAATTGAGCTATATCATTTACAGTCAGTTTGTAAATCATCTACACTATATATTGAAAAGGGAATCCTATCATGAAACGTGCATTTGTCCTCTTGTTTAACATGGTTGCGTCTTTGTTGCTTGCCTCTGTCGCTTTTGCACAAGAAGCTGGAGCAGCTGAAGTTGAAATGCAAGGTTTGGGAACGGGAATTATGTTATTGGGTATCTTCGCCGTTATGGTCATTGGCGTGGTGGTGACGGTACGTTCTAACAATGAGATCGGCAAAGACTAAATGCTTGTGAAGTTCATCACAAATTATCTGCATTGGTTATAGCCCATCCCGTCTAGTCACACTACAATAATTTGAACGTTTGTGTATAAGGAATCGGAAAGTATGGCACAGGCAACTTGGGAAAAATCAGCACAATCTTCTGCCAATCAGGTGCGTTCTAAAAGCTCTGACCGTTGGAAATTCATGCTAGGTGGCATATTGATTCTTGGTGTAGCCATTTATTTGATTGTTGCCAACACGGTTGGTGGGGCACGCTACTTCATCACGGTAGATGAACTATTGGGTGATCCCAGTTACATCGGGGAAACCGTGCGGATTTCTGGCGCAGTCATTGGGGAGAGCATCACGTATGACACCAGTGATCCCGCCAAACCGGTGATTGAGTTTAGCATCTCGCACATTGACCCAGACGCGCCTGACCTCGCTTTAGCGTTACATGAATCCGTCAAGAACCCCACCTTAAACCGCCTCGCCATCCGCGTAGAAAATCAAGCAATGCCAGACTTACTACAGAATGAGGCGCAAGCCATCTTGAGCGGTTATATGGGGGAAGATGGCATTTTCCACGCCAATGAACTTTTGCTCAAGTGCCCCAGTCGCTTTGAAGAGGCACAACCTGACCAGTCTATAGCAGGTGAAGCATAAGCCTATGATTGCAGAAATCGGCATTCTAAGTTTGATGCTCACTGTCGGGGTCAGCATATACAGCGTAATCGCGTGTTTATGGGGGGCATACACCCACCGACAGGCTTTGATCGAGAGTGGACGCACGGCAGCTCTGTTGACCTCCCCATTGCTGTTCATCACACTGGGTGTGTTACTGGTAGGTTTAGTCGGCGGTGCTTATCAGATCACGTATGTACATCAAGTAACCGATCCAAACACCCCGCTATTCTACCGTATCACGGCGTTGTGGGGGTCTCAACAGGGGTCACTGATCTTCTGGTCATTCACCATGAGCCTGTTTACAAGCGGGGCAATCTTATCGAATTGGCGCACCCATACTGAATTGATGCCCTTCGCCACAGCGGTGATGATGACCACGCTCGCTTTCTTCGTGGGGTTAAGCCTATTCTTGGAAAATCCCTTTGAACGCTACTGGATTCTTGCCAATAATGTTGTTGTGCAAGAAGCCTTCATTCCGTCACAATCCATCGCACCAGAGCTTGACCGATTGGCACAGACCGCCAGCGGACTCAACCCACTCTTGCGCCACTTCGGTATGATAATCCACCCACCCATGTTGTATTTGGGCTTTGTTGGGTTCATTGTGCCGTATGCCTTTGCGATAGCGGCGTTAGCTTCTGGCAACCTTTCGACAGACTGGATCAAGATCACCCGTCAATGGACACTTTGGGCGTGGCTCTTCCTGAGTTTGGGCTTGTTATTGGGTGGGCGTTGGGCTTATGACGTGTTGGGATGGGGGGGCTATTGGGGTTGGGATCCGGTTGAGAATGCCGCCTTCCTCCCATGGTTGATGGGCACTGCCTTCTTGCATAGCGTGATGGTGCAAGAACGGCGTGGCATGCTCAAGAAATGGAACATGTTCCTCATCATCTCTACGTTCACTTCGGTGATCTTTGGCACGTTTGCCACTCGTAGCGGACTGATCGACAGTGTGCATAGCTTCGCCCGTAGCCCGATTGGCGTGCCAATGTTTTTGTTTTGGGCGGGGATGATGTTGGTTTCTAGCATCTTGTTGGTCATTCGCTGGAATCGCGGTGAACTAGAAGATGAACAGCCTTTCCGTTGGGCTTTCAACCGTGAGATGATGTTTGTCTTGAATAACATCGTCTTTATGATTTTGTTCTTCGCTATTTTCTGGGGGAGCTTTGGCGCACCGATTGCGTCGGAACTGACCAGCGGTGTAGAAATCTCATTGGGTAGCCAATACTTTAACGGGGTGACTGCCCCATTCTTTGGGCTGATGTACGTCTTGATGGGCATTGCCCCGCTCACCGCTTGGGGGCGTAGCACGCTCACCCACTTGCAAAAGGACTTGTTGATCCCGTTGATACTGACGCTTATTGCGTTGGTGGGGGCATGGTTCTTGGGGGCAACCACTCCAGCCAGTTTGCTCGGTTATGGATTGGTCTTCCTTGCCGGCTTCGTCACGCTGTACATGGTGTACAAAGATGCTCGGTCACGTCAAGTTGCCCGTCAAGAAACTTTCAGTCGCTCCTTATGGAAAACATTTGTGCGCGGTCGCCGTCGCTATGGTGGATTCATTGTGCATCTTGGTATCGTGGTGATTGGGCTGGGGGTCATTGGTAGCACCTTGTTTCAATATGAAACCCAACGCACCCTACAACTGGGTGAAACCCTAGATGTACAAGACTATCAAATGACCTTTGAACGCTTAGACAGCGGACAGATTGCCGAAGATGGGCGCGTGATGGATATTGCTACGCTCACCCTTAGCAAGGGCGATCAGGCTTTTGAGAGCCTTCGCCCACGTCGTGATCTATTCCAACAGTCGGATGGTAGCTTCATGCCCATGACCATTGCCTCCGCGCGTAGCACATTGGCGCATGATTTCTACGTCTTGCTAGTGGGGTGGGAAGAACTTTCTCCTGACCGCGCCACCTTCAAAGTATACGTCAACCCCCTCATTAACTTGGTGTGGTGGGGTGGCATGATCTTGATGTTGGGCACGATCCTTTCCGTTTGGAATCCTACAACAGCCCCAAAGCGAGCAAGCATTACAAAGCCCGTCAAGCCATCCGCTGGGGTGACAACCGCATGAAATGGCTATACGCTTGGATGTACTTATGCTTTGGGCTGGTATTCGCGCTCACGGCGATGGGACAAACCGCTGACCCCACGACGGTTACAGCCGATGAGGTGAACGCGGTTGCCCGTCAGATGTATTGCATGGAGTGCGAGAACATTCCGTTAGATGTGTGTGGCACGCAAGCATGTGTGCAATGGCGCGAGGAAATTCGCTTACAGTTGGCAGAAGGCAAAACCGCCAATGAGATTTTAGAGTATTTCCGCATTTATCATGGGGATCGCGCGTTAGCCATTCCGCGTTCGCCGTGGCAACGCTTCTTGAGTTTGTGGCTTCCGATCATCGGGATCATCAGCATTGTTGCATTAGGGATCAACCTACTTCGCCAAGCAAGCCACCCCACCCCACGCCATAACGCGCCCATCCCTCCACAGGTAGAAAACCCTGTTTCTAGCTTGACCTATCAACAACGCTTAGACCAAGACCTAAATAACCTATGACTGATTCCCCTAACAAAAAGACTCCCATCAGCACGGCAAACCTCACCCTGTTGGTGGGAGTGGTGCTGGTAATTGTGGCTGTGGGTTTACAACTCATGCGCCGTTCCGTTGTGGGTGTGCAGGTGGGTACCCCTCCCCCTCCCTTTGAAGTGACTACTTATGATGGGGAAACCCTTCAGCTTAGTGATCTCGCGGGCAAGGTGGTACTCATCAACTTTTGGGCAAGCTGGTGTATTCCGTGTGCGCAAGAAGCCCCTTACTTAAATGAGCTACACACTGACTATGCAGAGGCAGGACTTGTTCTGTTGGGCTTAAGCCATTCCGATATTGAGCGTGATGCACGCGCCTTCCTTGCTGAACATGGGGCAACCTATCGCAACGCCCCCGATACTGCCAGTCGTATCTATCAAGCATACGGATTAACAGGCGTGCCGGAAAGTTTCATCATTGGGCGCGATGGCAACTTGGCGTATTTCTTGCCCGGCTCCATCACCAGCACCAATTATTCTAGTCTTCGCCAAACTATTGAAACCTTGTTGAACGAGGGCGCATGAGCATCGCAGGAATTTTGACGGGGATAGTGATGCTGTTGGTTTGTGTGGGGATGCTGATCCTACCGTTTGTGCGCCATCGGCAATTGTTTAGGGATGCCATACATCCTCTCAAACAACAGTATGATAGCTTGTTGCTTGACTTGGCAACGCTAGAGGATGATTACCGACAAGGGTTATACCCTGAAGCGGATTATGCCACCCGACGGGATAACCTCCGCCAGCAGGCAATCCACATTTTGCAACAGTTGGACGCATTGCCCCCCTCAACGGAAGAACATCGTGCCGCTGATAGCGTTGAAAAACTCATTGCAAGCTATCGGCAACAGGAGCATAAGTGATGATCGTTCAACGTTGGTTTAGGGTGATGGTGGTCGCTATAGCGATGTTGTTCTTGGTCGGGTGTGGGGTGAATCTATCCGGGGAGCCTAAGATTGTGGCAACCATTCCGCCTGCTACGCCCGCCCTCATCAGTGCGGATTTGGGCTACCCCACCACCCCACCTGACTTAGCACAAGGGGCGGCAATTTTCACCGAGCATTGTACTGCTTGCCACGGTGTGGGGGGCATGGGAGATGGCGAGTTGGTGAAGAGTGGGCAAGTCCCACAGATGACCAGTTTCACGGATGCCAGCTTAGTTCCCTTGAAGTATCCCACAGATTATTTCAGCATCATCACACAAGGTAACATCGAAAAGCTCATGCCCCCTTGGGCAAACACGCTCAATGAACAAGAGCGTTGGGCGGTTGCCATGTACGTCTATACTTTGCGCCATACCGCCGAAATCCGCCAAACAGGTGAAGCCTTGTATACCACGCATTGTACGCAATGCCATGGGGCACAGGGCTTAGGGGATGGGGAGCAGGCACGCCTAGACGGAGTAGACCCCTCTAATCTGGCTTCCCCCAAAAGCATGGTGACACTCACCGATGATGCCATCTACAATATCATCCTAGAGGGCATCGGGAGCATGAACGGCTTACGCGCCGAACTCACGGATGAAGAGGCGCAGGCTCTGGTGGCGTATACGCGCACCCTTTCGGTTAGCAATGCCGACGCAATGGGGAGTATTGCAGAAGCCCCCACCAGCAAGGCGTTAGCCGTTAATGGGCAGGTGACAAACGGGACGGCAGGCAGTACATTGACCGCGCCCTTAGAAGTACAGTTGAGCGTCATCACAACTGATTCCACCATCGAAGATGTGGCAATCACCCAAACCGATACGGAGGGCAACTTCACCTTTGAGGAGGTTCTCATTGAGCCGGAGGGGGTGTATTTCACCAGCACAACCTATAACGAACGCATCTTCACCAGTGAGCCGATCCTCGTAGAACGCCCCGACGACGCGCTAGACTTGCCTATCCGTCTGTATGATCTCACGGATGATCCCAGCGTCATTCAGATTGAGCGGTATGTCGTCCAGTTACGTGCGTTTGAGGACGGCTTACAAGTGGCAGAGTTTGTATTCTTGCGCAACACTTCTGACCGCGTGTTCTCCCAAGCCACGCCCATTGCGCCTGATAGCCCGCTCTATGCTTCTGCCACGCTCACCCTTCCGCCGGGCGCGATTATCGGTGGAACAGGTGGCAACCAATCCACGCGCTATCAGATTGACCAAGAAAACTTCAAGGTGACGGATACCCAACCCATCATCCCAGATGTAGAACATCTGATGCAGGTGGTGTATTTCCTACCCTTTGAGGACAGCGCAATCATCGAACATGAGTTGAATTACCTGCTCAATGGGCAGGTGCGCTTGTTGGTTGCCCCCACCGATTTACAGGTACAAAGCCAACAATTACCCTTCCTACGTGAAGAGGCGATTGGCACACAGACTTACAATACCTATGGGGGTGAAGCGGAGCTACTCGCTGGAGATGTAATTTCCTATGAGGTAAAACATGAGGGTACAAGCGTTGTCGCCTCATTCAATCGACAACTTCCTACCCTATTGTTTGTTATCGCCGGGCTATCAGGCTTGATGGCGGTGATCCTGTTTTTTGTAGGACGACCCAGAAATACAGTAGCGTCGCACGAGCGACAAATCCAAGAACTGGTTAAACAAATTGCCCTGTTAGATCAGCAACACGAAAGCGGCACGCTCAATCATGATTTGTGGTATCGCCAACGCGCCAAGCTGAAAGAGCAACTCACCCTCTTGGTGGAAGAAACTGAGGAGCAGGCTTAACCGGTGTCCGCTATCATTCAAGTAGAAGCACTCTCAAAGGCGTATAGCTACAAACTCGCGCTCAAACAGGTGAGTTTTGAAGTGGAGCGTCAATCCTTCGTGGGAATTTTGGGGCACAACGGCAGTGGCAAAAGCACACTCATTAAACTCTTGTGCGGTTTGAGCAAGCCCAGCCAGGGACGCATCACCATTGGGGGATGGTCTATTCCCCAAGAGTTGGGCGCGGTGCGGGCGCAACTTGGGTTGGTGAGTCACGCGCTCATGCTCTCCCCCACGTTGACCGCACGGGAGAACCTGCGCTTCTATGGCGGACTTTACGCCGTTCCAGCCTTAGATGAGCGGATGAATGACCTGCTCGAAACAGTAGGGTTAGCACGCTTTGCCGACCAACCCATCAAGACTTTCTCACGTGGGATGCAACAACGGTTGTCCATTGCGCGAGCATTCCTGCATGATCCATCCATCCTGCTCTTAGATGAACCCTTCACGGGTTTAGATCAGACTGCCAGCAAGATGCTCATCAACCTGCTTGAGCAAGCACAAACACAAGGGCGTACCATCGTGATGGTGACGCATCAAGTGGAACTGGCATTGCAGTATTGTGATCGCCTCTTGGTGCTTTCGCGTGGGCAGTTGCAATATTCAGGACAGGCAACCGATTTTAGCCTTGCCCAATACGAAGAGATTTTAAGACGATGACCCCACTTTTTTGGCGTGCATGTTGGCTGATCTTCCGTAAAGATTGGCTACAAGAACAACGTAGCCGTGAACTAATCAGTTTGATGACCTTGTTCGGATTGTTGAGTACCCTCACCTTCAGCTTCGCGCTTCAGTTGGATCGCTTAAGCCGTGTGGAATCGGTCAGCGGGATTCTGTGGGTGACGATTTTGTTCGCCATGATTTTAGGCATGGATCGTAGCGCAGGCAATGACCGTGAAAACGAGATGTTCCTCGCCATCCTACTTAGCCCCATTCCACGCGCCGCGATTTTCGTCGGCAAGAGCATTGCTAACGCGCTGTTCGCCTTGACCATTGGGGGCATCTTGATCGGCTTGATGACCTTTCTATACAACTTACCCTTATTGCAACCCATGATCTTTTTAATTCTATTGTTGTTGGTGATTGGGCTTGCCAGTGTGGGAACGTTGCTTGCCACCATGACCGTACAAACCCGTAGCCGTTCAACTTTATTGCCCATCGTGATGCTTCCTACCGCGCTTCCCCTCATCCTTGCCGCGGTGAGCGCGACCATTCCGTTGATTGCGCAATCCGATACAAACAACGTAGGTGCAACATGGATTCAACTCATGGTGGTTTTGGATGGTGTCTATTTTGGTTTAGCGGTTCTACTCTTTGACTTTGTAGTTGAAGAATAATTTGGTAGAATTTTGTAGATTTACCTAGATTTTGGAGTTTTGATATGTCAACTATCTCGACGATTTCCCCTGCCCCTCGCACGGGTTTACAAGTGATGAGCGCGATAACGCTTGTCACAATTGGGGTAGGGCTATACCTTGCCCTCATCTTCGCCGGCACAGACATAGATCAAGGGAACATCCAGCGTATTTTCTACATTCACATGCCTGCCTTCTTTGGTGCGTTCACCGCGTTCAGTGCAACTGTGCTAGGGGGCATCCTTTACCTCACTACGCGCAATCCGCGCTGGGATCGTATGGCAGTTGCGGGCGTGGAAGTGGGCTTGATGCTGTCGCTGGTCAATCTCTTCACAGGTGCAATTTGGGCGCGTCCAATCTGGAATACATGGTGGACGTGGGATCCGCGCCTAACTAGCACCGCCGTGATGGTACTCACGTATGCCGCCTATTTGATGTTGCGAGCAGGGATTGAACAACCCGAACAACGCCGTCGCTTCGCCGCGGTCTATGGCATCCTAGCGATTGTGACAGTGGTTATCACCTTGGTGATTATCCGCGTTCGGGATGACACCATTCACCCTGTTGTGGTGGGTACAGGTTCAACCGCAGCCGAAGGCACGTTTGACGTGCAGGCAACTCGTGGGGTGACAACCGCTCTGCTGTTCAATTTGCCCGTGTGGGGGTTGCTCATTCCCGTTACCTTGATGATGTTTCGCATGCGTTTAGAGCAGTTGACCGAACAGGTTGACCGCCTAAAAGCCGAATTGATGGAGCGTTAACCCATGCCATATCCCGAAACCAGCAGTTACTTAACACTCGCGCTAGGGGTGGTGGGCACGCTTACCATAGGCTACTTGCTCACGCTATGGGTGCGCTTTCAACAAGCACATAAAGATATTGAAACGCTAGAAAAATTAAATCACGACTAGAGTCTCACTCCTAAATAGGATCGCACTTCTGCTATACTATGCCCCATGCGATCCTATACTCTACTTCTCATTGCGTGTCTAACTCTTTTAGTACGTTGCGCCCCCGCCCCACGTGAGGACGTACCCACTGCCATTCCATTCCCCACCACAACGATTGGGGCGCAGATGAGCGGTTGGTTGCCCACCCCCGTATTAGGGGATAGCAGTAATCTTGCCAACCCAGCCACCGCAGTGGCACGGGCAAATCAACCCACCGCCACCCCCAACTATCACGCTTGCCCCACAGGCAACACCTCGCTTGCCTTTGAGCTACCCAATGACGAAGCCACCCCCATTGCTACCGCCATCTTGGATTTCCTCAACTTGGGGGGAAACCTGCAAGCCATCCATCATGCTCTTCTAAATGCTGATCGCTTGGGAGAAAGTGGACAAGTCTTGCAATCTTTGGACATGACTGGGGAACTTACGCCAGAGTTGATTTTTACCTACCGCGAACGGGAAGACATTGGCATCGTGTTAATCTTGGTGTGTGAGAATAACCGCTATGTCATCCGCTATGAACGTGACCTCCCCACCATTCCCACCATCCTTGCCGACGAAGACCTCAACCGCGATGGCTACAATGATTTGTTGTTCGCTGTACAAGTCTGTAACCCCGTTGACGCTTTTTGCGAATACAGCACCACTTTAGTGACTTGGCAACCCCAACGTGGCATCTTCGTCAACCTCTTGTTGACCGCCCAAGAAGGGGATCAATTGCCACAAGTTGCCGACGTTGACAACGATAGCATCATGGAGATCATCACCCTGCAACAGGGTACAGGCACATCACAAACGGGACCCATCCGCGCCACCACACGCATCTATGATTGGAACGGCATACAGTATGTTTTATCGCTGACCCAGCCCGCACCCTATCGTTATCGTATCGAAGTTCTGCATGCGGCGGATGAAGCATTTGCACAGAATCAGATGGAGCAAGCGGGGCAACTCCTGCGCGATTCGATCACCAATACCGATTTGCGCGTGTGGTTTCAAGATAGCGAGAACATTCTAACGGCGTATGCGCTGTATCGGTTGCTCTTGGTGTATACCTTCGCCGAGAATGGAGATGCCTTGAACGTATATCAAGAAGCACGAACGCGCTTTAGCAACCTAGAGACTTCTCCAATTTATGCTTTTCTCATTGAAACCTATTGGCAAACCTACCAAACTTCCAATAACCTACACGTTGCTTGTCTTGCCGTGCAAGAAGTAATCGCTCAACGACCCGACACGCTTAGTCTACTGAACCGCTACGGAAGCCGTAGCCCAACCTATGAGGCACTGGAGTTGTGCCCGTTTTAGAGGATAAACCCATGACAGATTTATTAAGCCATTGCCGAGCGCAAACCGATGCGGTGGTAGAACTACTCACCACGCTAGTTGAACATGAGAGTTTTAGCACCGCCAAATCCGAAGTTGACCAACTGGTCAGCTACCTAGAGCAACACCTTGCCACCGTTGGCACCCCCCAGATCACGCGCATTCCACAAACACGGGTTGGGGATTGCCTGTTGGTCAAGTGGAACGCTGACCTACCCGGCACCCCCATCTTGGTGCTGATGCACATGGACACCGTATGGCAGATTGGCACGCTGGCTGAACGCCCCATTCGCTTTAGCGAAGATGGCTTGATGTTTGCGCCGGGCGTGTTGGATATGAAGGGCGGTTTGGCGGTTGCCATCCATGCCGTGAAGGTCTTGCACGAACGTAATGAGATGCCCAACCGTCCCATCTGGTTCTTGTTCACCAGCGATGAAGAGACGGGAAGTGTCTATGCTGAGCCGATCATCCGCGAGTTGGCAAGCCAAGTTGGCTTGGTCTTGGTCATGGAGCCTCCCACCAGCGAGGGAGCAATCAAGACCGCACGCAAAGGCGTTGCGCAATATCTCTTGACCGTTAAGGGACGCGCGGCACATGCGGGTAATGCGCCAGAAGAGGGCATCAATGCCATCACGGAAATGGCACACCAGATCATCAAGATCAGTCGTTTGCAAAATCTACAACAAGGCATTTCTGTAGCAGCCAATACCCTCAAGGCGGGCTTTGCCTCTAACGTAATTGCGGATTTTGCCACCGCAGACATTGATGTCCGCACGCTCACCCAGTATGACATGGATCAAGTGCATGAGGCGTTAATGTCACTTTACCCAATGATGCCGGGCGCAGAGCTAGAGATGCACCTCGATCACATGCGCCCCCCTATGGAACGCAACGCCACCATGCAGAAGACCTTCAACCAAGCACGCGCCCTTGCCCAGCAACTGGGAATGTCTCTGTATGAGGATAGCGTGGGAGGTGGAAGCGACGGGAACATCACGGGTAGTATGGGCATTCCCACGCTGGACGGGCTGGGCGCACGCGGAACAGGGTTGCACGCCTTACATGAGCATGTGGTCATCAGAAGTCTAGGTGAGCGTGTGGCGCACATCGCCAGTATTCTACGCGATTGGAAATTCGATTAACCCCTCAATAGAATGGGCGGTTGCAACCGTTCCAAAGTTGCGAACAATTCAGCGCGAGTGGTGACGCTACGCAGTGTCATCACCCAAGTCTTGAGGTTGGGGCTAATCTCCAGCAGGGATTGAATCCACGCCCCGGTTGGATCCGTTCCGCCTATGCCCACACCCTGCACCTGATACCCTCCATAAAACGCGAACCACGCTTGATTGAGTTTACGGATGTTATAGCCATTCTGTACAAACCATTGGCGACGTTGCTCCATATAAGACTCCGCTTGAGCAACCTGTCCCTGTGATAACAGATAATCCACTTCAACGCGCGTCTTATTCATTTCAGCATAATAGTCAAAGGGTTGCCCTACTGTTCCAGAGATCAAGGTAGGAGACTGAATCCATGCCGAATAGTAACGGTCTAAGACGCGCTTGGCGATTTGTTGCCCGAACAGGGTGGCGGTGGTCTCATTGATATTTCGTGCTTCTGGGTTAGCGAATAGCTCTGTCTCATACCCCAGCGGATAGAACATCAAATAATGGTGTAACCACTCGTGCGCAAAGGTATCCACGACGGTCTCAAGGTCAGGGTGTTCAATCACCATCGCCGGATAAACCGCCATCCCCCCAATGCCCACCACAATCGCCGACTGGTCGAGTTCCTCTACAGTAAGCTGTTCGAGCCGTTCGCGTTCCTCCAACGTTCCGCCCTTAAGCGTCCACGTTTGCCCCATCTTGATCTGCTCACGCGAGGAAAATACCAGTAGGTGAGTCGGTTGGGTCAGGTGCATGCTGATCGGTGGAAATAACCAGCCAGCCACATGAAACCCCTCCGCCAACAATACCTGTCGCACCTGATCCTCTAAGATGGACTCGATCAACATCTGGTCACGCGCCAACACGCTTCGCAAGCGGTCACGCTCGGTTTGCCACGCAAGCATCTGACTGTGGGAAAAATTGGCTTGAGCGGTGGCGGATTCAAGTTGCGCCTCCAGTTGTATCACTGCGCCCAACTGTTCAAGATACGTTCGCACGTATTGCGCCCCCTCTTGCGCACTGACCGAACGGTGCAAGCCACGTACCGCTTGTTGCGCCTTCCAAGCCAGCGTAGTGACTTCCCACTCAACGAAGTTGAACTGTTGCCCACGCAATGCCACCAACATCACAAAATCAGGATGCTCAGTTGGGAGGGTTGAACGACGCACCAAGACGACAAACAAACATAACAAGATGATTTGCCCCATCACTTGCATCAAACGCGCCAGCATCTTGATCGCCATAGTGAAGATTATTCGTGCCATCCTGAAGAAACTCCTGTTCAATCAACCGCCCGTGATTGGGCAATCACCCAAGCCTAGAACAACTTGGGTGATCGGTAGCATGGATTATTTAAGCGCGGAGTTCGCCATTCACTTGCGTTTGTAATGCCTTGACGATTCGCTTGTGAAGGTTTGCCACTTCCTTATCCGTGAGGGTGCGTTCATCGGTTTGATAGGTCAAACTGTAGGCGATGCTCTTCTTGCCTGTGGGGATGGGTTCACCCATATACACATCGAACAAGCGCACCTCTTTGAGTAGCTCGCTCCCTGCTTCCATGATGACCTGTTGCACTTCCCCAGCGGAGATGTTGGCATCCACCACAACCGCAATATCCTGTAAGATCGGGGGCGTGATGGGGAGAGGTTCCAGTTTCATCACGTTGACATGTTGCAAGAGCGCGTCCAAGTCAAACTCAGCAGCCATCACCGCCACCTTGCCAAAGCCGAACACGCGCGACACGCGCGGATGCAATTCACCAAACACCCCAATTGATTGACCTGCCAAGATCAACTCTGCACTACGCCCCGGATGGAAGGTGGTATGTTGGCTTCGTTGAACGCTGTAATCGGCTATGTGCAGAGCGTCCATCATGCCCTCAATCAACCCCTTCATATCGAAGAAGTCCATCACCCCATCCGAAGGGGTTGCCCAGTGCGTGATGGGCGAACGCTTGCCCAGCATCAACAACCCTAAACGGCGAGGTTCATCAGGGAGGGGTTGCCCCTCGCGTTTGAAATAGACATTGCCAATCTCAAAAACCGTTTGACGGTCAAAGTAGCGAGCGTTCTGGTGCGCATTATCCAACAGGTTCGCCAACAAGGTATGACGCAAAACAGTTTTATCGGCAGAGATGGGGTTTGCCATTTCTACATAGGGATGATTGGGCAAGCAGGATACCTCACTAGGGGGGACAAGCAATGCCTCACGCTCTGGCGTGGTGAAACGGTAACTGATATTTTCCTGCAACCCCAGTGCCACCAAAATATCACGTAGCCATTCTTCTAGCTCAAATTGGCGATTGCCCAACTGTGCAGGCATTTCGTCGGCAATGATGCTATTGGGGATGTTGTCATAGCCATTAATGCGAGCAATCTCCTCCAACAAGTCCGCTTGCCCAATCACCCCTGCGCTGATGTCCATGCGGTGATCGGGCACACCCACACGCAACGAGTTCTTGGTGCGTTCAACTGCAAACTCAAGGCGACGCAAAATATCCGCCGCCGTATCAATATCAAACTCCATGCCCAAAACGCGGTTCACATCTGCAATCTTGAGGACGATTTCGATAGGCTCTTGTGGGCGTGGGTAAACATCCAACACCCCTTCTGCCACTTGTCCGCCCCCCGTCAAGCGCATGAGTTCGATACCACGCTTCACCCCTAGCAACGCTTGTGAAGGATGGACTCCGCGGCTAAAGCGTGTGCCAGCTTCGGTGAAGAGTTTGAGCGCGTGAGTGGTCTTGCGAATATTGATGAAGTTCCACGCCGCACCTTCTAGTAGCACGTTGGTGGTCTGTGCGTCAATCTCACTATCGGCACCGCCCATCACCCCGCCGATGCTCAACAACCCTGCCGTATCAGTCACCAACATAGAAAACGGAGGTAATTCACGTTGCGTCCCGTCCAACGTAGTGAGCGTCTCTCCGTCATGTGGAAGGCGCGTGATGATAGTCGGTATGTTGCCGTTAGCGCGTGCCACCAATTTATCGTAATCAAAAGCATGGAGCGGTTGACCCAATTCAAAGGTGATGTAATTGGTGACATCCACCAAGTTATTGATTGGGCGTTGCCCCACCAAGCGTAAGCGACGTTGCATCCATTCTGGAGAAGGCTGGACTTGGGTATGGCGAAGCAACATGCCCACAAAGCGCGGGTTCAGCTCAATATCCCGAATGACAATTTCAACCGCGCCACCAATGGGAACACCGAATTGCCCCCCAACTTCAAAGGATGGGTAACGCAATTCTTTGTCCAACAAGGCAGCAACCTCACGCGCCACGCCAATCATGCTAAAGCAACGCGCAAGGTTAGGGGTTAGTTCAACCTCAAAGACAATATCCCCAAACACGTCTTGTAACGGTGTGCCGGGTTGATGAGGCTTGCCATGTTGGTTGGTCGGTTGGTCATGGAAAAGGATGATGCCCTCATGTTCTTCTGACATGCCCAATTCTTTTTCACTGCACACCATCGACTTGTTATAGATGCCCCGCAATTCCTTGCCTTTGAGGATCATGCGCTTCAATTCATCGCTATGACCATCCCAAACTTCTGCACCTTCGAGGGCAAGCCCCGTCCATAGAGGCGAAGCAAACCGCCCCTGATCTTTGTAAGCGGCAAGGTTGGGCGCACCCGTCACCACCTGCTCTGCTTCGCTTGCCCCATAGTCCACTGTGGCAATGACCAGCTTGTCCGCGTTGGGATGTTGCTTCACTTCCCAAATCGCCCCCAGAACAATCCGTTCCCGATCCCATACGAGATGGTCAGAGGGAGGCATCATCACCCCATCAGGTTTATTTTGGGGAACGCCAATATACTCAATCGAAGCCACCTCTAAGCCGGCGGTCGTCAACCGTTCCGCCAATAGCTCTGGGGCAATATCAATATCTACATACTCTTTTAACCACGATAAAGGAACGCGCATCACTTCATTCTCCGTTTAGAATTGATCCAAGAACCGAGCATCATTGCTCCAGAAATAGCGAATATCACGGATGCCGTGCTTCAATAAGGTGATGCGCTCCGGTCCCATGCCGAAGGCGAACCCGCTCCACTCTGTGGGATCATAACCACCGTTCTGCAAAACGGTAGGATGCACCATCCCGCTCCCCAAAATTTCTAACCAGCCGGAGTATTTGCACACGTTACAGCCCTTGCCACCACACAAGAAGCATTCAATATCCACTTCCATGCTTGGCTCGGTGAAGGGGAAGTATGAGGCGCGGAAACGCACTCCTGTTCCCACCCCAAACATCCGTTCAGCAAACGCGGCAATCGTCCCTTTAAGGTCACTCATGCGGATGTTGCGCCCAACAACCAAGCCCTCCATCTGGTGGAATTGCACCTCGCTACGGGCGGTAATTTGCTCAAACCGATAACACATGCCCGGCAAGATCACCCGAATGGGGCGTGTTCCGTTTTCCCCAAGTTCACGCATGGCGCGGATTTGACCGGGTGAGGTGTGTGTGCGCATGATGATGTTGGGTTCGGTGGTGTAGAACGTGTCCTGCATATCCCGTGCGGGGTGATGGGGTGGCATGTTCAACAAGGTGAAGTTGGTTTCATCATCTTCTACATCGCGGCTACGATAGATCTGAAAGCCCATCTCCCCCCAAATGCGGAACAAATCGCGGAAGGTGCGCGTAGAAGGATGCAAGCCTCCCACCTTGTGATGACGACCAGGGAGGGTAATGTCAATCTGCCCTTCTTGTAGATCGGCGGCTAACTCTTGTTCCTCAACTTGGGCGGTGCGTTCAAGGTGAGCGGCGGTTAACGCCTCTTTCACTTCGTTGGCACGCTTGCCAAATGACGGGCGATCCTCTTTGGGAATGCCCCCCATGTTGCGTAGCAAGAGGGTTAGCTCGCCCTTTTTGCCTAGATAACGGATGTGCCATTCGTGCAAGCTGGCACTGTCGGTTAGGGCTTCAAGTTCTGCTAACCCTTGCCCATACAACGATTCAAGTTGCTCTAGCATAAAAAGTCTCCATCATGGTTGATATAGCCTAAAACAAAAAAACGCACCCATCCCAACAGGGACGAGTGCGCTTGGTTGCAAACTCGCGGTACCACCCTGCTTGACGCTCCTGAATGAGCATCCAGCTTTTGTGCCCCTTAACGCAGTGCCTACGGACTCAACTACTCATCTAAAGCCAAACAGGCTTTGATTTTCCCCAAGT
>JBMOEO010000051.1:0-25628 GCA_049318945.1 Phototrophicaceae bacterium
TTGTGTAGGTGGTGGGGGTGTTACCACAGGCGGTGGAAGACCCTGATTAGGGTTTAGCTTCTTGGGATCGAATGGCTCATCACCAAAAACCCCCTCACGAAAATCTGCTGGCAATTTGCCGAACATCTGGATATATGCTTGCCATAACCCAGTCACTTTATAGCGTGTAGCAGGTTTTGCATGAAAATTTGCCATCTGCTGATACGAACGCAGAATGTCCATCCAATGGTGAGCATCGTCTTTCAGGATCAAATCGGAAGAATTTGCCACGCGCTGGAAGTGTTTCTCCGCTAAGGGGAAATTGGTTTTCCACGCAACATCCACGCCTTCAGCGTAGTAGTCAGCTATGGTGGTAATGCCTGTTTCTTTGAGTGTGGGGTCGGCAGGATCATCTGGCACAGAAAACTCACGCCACCCCTGTTTGAGCAACCCCTGTAAACCGTGGTCAAATTCCCCTGCAAATCCACTCCCTCTATAGAATAGAAACTGAAACCGCCCATCTTTCAATTCTTCAGGAATGTCTTGGTCAGCAATCTTGAGGTCGCGCTTATCTTTGATGAGGTTGTAGTCATACGCTTCAGGTAAGACTATGGGCATGATGGGGCGGTTCAACTGGCGTGCGAAGTGCAACTCGACACGGCAGTTTTCACTGCGGACGGATTCTTGCGAGACCATGAAGACGAATACCTCGCACTCAGAGCGAATCCCCTTGACAATGGATTGCCACCAATCTTTCCCTATAGGGATGCTCCGACGGTCTATCCACACTGTGTAGCGTGGGTTGCCGTGTTCATCTTTCAATGCCTCGATCTGTTCCAAGCAGGCATCTACTATTTTGGAATCGAGACTACGATAGCTAATGAATAATTTGGTCATGCCGTGCGATCCTGTGCGGTGGGGTTGCCGTCGCCCGTATTATTGCACACCATGCGGATGGGATGCAACCATGTTTTGCGGTCAAACACCCTCCCTTGCATGTCGCTTCACAATTGGATAGCATGTAAAAAAACTTTAGAAAGATGGCTGTCACCCTTGACCAACTCACTTTTAGACTTCATTGACCGCTCCGAAGCCATGGCATCTCACCCTTCCGCCGAACATGAACGCGCGTATGTACGAAGCGCGATGCAACTACGGGTGATAGCAGGGGCGTTATGGGGATCAGACGGCTTGCCCAGCGACGTGCAAGCGGTCGTGGCAAAGCATGACGAATTGATCCACCGACAATTCTTGAAGTTTGGCTATGCCCTCCCCCATGCAAACTTTATCGAGCGTGTGCGTCGTGCGTATCACCCAGAAGATGGGGTGTACATCCTGCAGGATGACCAGCAACAGATCGCCGCGGTGGGTTATGCACGGGCAAAGGTGGCATTCGCACACACGCCCTTTGCTGATGGTGCGCTGTTGAATCACGCTTCTATACGCAAGCACCTGACGGAACTTGCCCCCAGCCTCAGCGCGGAGTGGATGGCAACCACCCCAACCGAAGCCTTGTTGGCTAGGATATTTGGCTTGGAACGTGGCAGTGCCACGCACACGGGGCTACTTGCCAGCCGTGGGCAACAGCGACGGATTCACCGCCAATTCAGCCAACTCTTGCTAGGGCACCAAGAAACGCTCACGCATGAGTTCCCCCCATCCAGCGCGTCGGTGGTTTATCGCCCGTTGGTGGATGGCTTGCAACAGGACTTCAGCCAGCTACAACACGGGGTGATTGTGGGGCGGTTTGTGATTGAAGACCCCCTCGCCTATAGCACGGTCTCGGCAATGGTGCTACACAACCAAGTGGAATGGGCGTTCCATCACCTTGCCCAAGCGTTGCAGACAACCCAACCCGATTACTTAGCGACGATCGCCGTGCCCTCGTCCATCCCGTATGCGGTCAATTTCGCCTCGCGCTTGTTTGGGCAAGCCATTGAGGTGATGACGTATCCGCTTGGGGACGACACCAGCGGAGATTTCCACCGCGAGGCATTGGCTGGGGGGCTATATGAGACCTTCCATCAGAACCGCGTCAGTTGCCTGCTCGTCATCAAACCTGACCACGCTTCCAACGGATGAACGCCCTCATGATGCAACGCAAGGTCTTATCGGGGTGGTTGATCGGCTTGCTGTTGGGGGGCATCCTCACGGCGTGCGACCCACTCGCCGCGCCCCTTGCCACCCCACAAACGATCATTGTCACCGCCATTCCTTCCGATACGCCCCCGCCCACCGTCACGCCCACGTTCACCCCCACCGCCACCTTCACGCCTACGCCGGACTTCACCCCGACACCCACGCTTGCGCCGTGCCTTTCGGCTGGTGGTCAGGTGCAAGAGTTTGGCGAGAACTTCAGCGAGGTGGCGCAGGAGAACTTGCGCTATCGGGTGTATTTGCCCCCGTGCTATACCGAGTCCATGCGACGCTTCCCCACGCTGTACTTGCTTCATGGGGCAAGCTACACCGAAAAGCAGTGGCAAGACATCGGCACGATTGAGGGGATGGAGCAGGGGTTACGCTTGGGCGTGCTGGCACCGTTCATCATTGTGATGCCCTATTGGGGGACAATCGGCAACCTGAACACTTTCCCCCCTGATGATTCGTATGAGACCGTTTTATTGCAGGAGCTATTGCCCTCGATTGACCGCGATTTCTGCACGTTGCGTAACCGTGACTACCGCGCCATCGGGGGGATTTCACGTGGGGGGTTTTGGGCATTGAGCGTTGCCATGCGCTTCCCGGATGTCTTTGGAAGCGTGGGAGGTCACAGTGCCGCGTTGGATGCCACCAGCTCTCCGCCAGAGCACAACCCGTTAGACTTGGCACGCAACGCCGCTTTCTTGGATGATGCCACCTTCCGCATTTACCTTGACAACGGGGCGGATGATTTCGCCGGGTTAAGCCTGCAAACGTTCAGCGGACGCTTAACGCAACGGCAAATCCCGCACGCTTACGTCATTCACCCCACTGGAGGGCATGATGAGGCGTACTGGTCAAGCCACATCGGGGAGTATCTGGAGTTCTACAGCAAGAATTGGGAGAAGTCCGTAGCCAGCTTGCCCAGTTGCCTAGACCCCTCTCCGTAAATCTTAGCACCAAAGTGAGAGGCATAGGCAAATGCTTGACATGTCTTTCATTTTGGCATATACAGTAAAAGGAAACTTGCGAAAGTTCTTCTCCAGTTTTCATGATTCTGTTCGTTTGCATACACAAGCCCCTGCTATGAGAGGGCTATCTTAGAGGAGTTTTGGTAATGGTTGTCAGTTTACAAGTCCCATCAAAGGTTTGGATCGAAGTTCACGAAAGCGGATTCGACACGCCTCAATCGTGTGATGTGATCGTTCGGATGGAAGACGGTCATTTGTATACCGCACATTTCGTAACTTTGGCGTACATTCGCCACCAGATGAACTTGAGCTACGAAGTTACCAAGCAGATTGAGGAAACGCCGGCAGTGCGTTATACCGCGTTAGAAACCCCACACTTGGTAGTGGATGAAATTAACCGCGACATCATCGAAGATACGATTGATAACTTGATTGTCCTAGAAACGTTTGAGGCACTCTTCACCAAAGTGACCGAAGACGAACCCGACCCAACGAATATGGGGGAGCGAACTAGCACGCGCACAGGTGCGCTCGCCACCCAAGCGCATGCCAAGGTTGTGTTATCTGACGTGTTGGTCATTACCACGCACGACTAACCCTTATCTTGATTGCATCAACAACCGCCATTATGGTTGTAGCAGGGCAAGACATCATGCTTGATCCCTGTTTTCGTTTGGTCTACAACAACACACACTAGGGGAAACCATGTCTGACGAGCGTTACGAAGACAGCAAGTTGTATCGTATTCGCCACTCGCTTGCCCACATCATGGCAGAAGCGATGTTGGAACGTTTTGAAGAGGCACTCATTGCCATCGGACCACCCATCGAGGATGGGTTCTATTATGACTTCTCGCTCCCACGCCCCATCACGGATGAAGATGTGAAATGGGTTGAGCAACGCATGCGCAAATTGGTGAGTGGGAATCATGCTTTTGCACGGCGCGAAGTTTCTGCAGAGGAAGCACGCGCATTATTCCAAAAGCAACCATTCAAGCTAGAACTGATTGACGACTTGGTGAATGGGCGCGTGGATGAAAACGGGGCAGAAGTTGCCGCCCCTGCCGAAACGCTGACGGTTTATACGCAAAGCAAGTTCACCGATTTGTGCCGCGGTCCACATGTTGAGAATACCAAAGAGATTCACCCCAAAGCGTTCAGCATCACCTATAAGCCGGTGGCTGGCGCGTATTGGCGCGGAGACTCTGAACGCCCTCAACTCACCCGTATTTATGGGACGGCATGGGAAACGCCCGAAGCGTTGCAAGAGTATCTGGCATTGCTGGAAGAAGCACGCAAGCGCGATCACCGCGTGCTAGGCGAAAAGCTCAAGCTGTTCACGATTAACCCATTGGTGGGCAAAGGTCTCATCCTATGGAAGCCCAACGGGGCAATCGTGCGCGACGTGCTAGAGCGTTGGCTACGACAAGAGCAGATTGATCGCGGTTACTTGCCCGTCGTTACGCCACACGTGGGCAACCTTGAGCTATACAAAACCAGCGGACACTATCCCTATTACAGCGATAGCCAGTTCTCCCCCATCCAAGTGGATGAGGAGCAATACATGCTCAAGCCCATGAACTGTCCGCATCACATCATGATCTACAAGAGCGATCCACATTCCTATCGTGATTTGCCCGTGCGCCTTTCGGAGTTTGGGACGGTGTATCGCTATGAGCAAAGCGGCGAGCTAAACGGGTTAACGCGCGTGCGTGGCTTCACGGTGGATGATGCGCATTTATTCGTCACGCCCGATCAAGTGGTCGATGAGTTCAAGAGCGTGGTGGAGTTGTTCAAGCACGTCACCGACGCGCTAGGCATTAGCGACTTCCGCGCCCGCGTGGGACGGCGTGACCCCAACAGCGACAAGTACGTCGGGAGCGACACGCTTTGGGAACAGGCAACCAACGCCATCATCCAAGCCTGTGATGAACTCGAATTGAATTACACCGTAGAGGATGGCGAAGCCGCCTTCTATGGACCCAAGCTCGACTTGGTGGTGCGTGATGTCCTCAAGCGCGAGTGGCAAATCGGGACGGTGCAGGTGGATTATAACCTTCCAGAACGTTTCGATATTGAATACATCGCCGCAGACAATACCCGTCAACGCCCGATCATGATTCACCGCGCGTTGTTCGGCAGTGTTGAACGCTTCATGGGCATCTTGATCGAACACTTTAACGGCGCGTTCCCAGTTTGGCTTGCTCCCATGCAGGCAGTGATTGTGCCCATCACCGATGACCACCTGCCCTACTGTCAACAAGTGGCGCGTGACTTGATGGCACGCGGTTTCCGTGCGGAAGTGGACATGGGGCGCGGACGGATGGCATCCAAGATTCGCACGGCACGCGATCTTAAAGTGCCGTATATCTTGGTGATTGGGGATGAGGAGATGAATAACCAAGCGGTTTCGGTGCGCTTACGCACGGATGAAGACTTGGGGCGCATGTCGCTAGAGGCATTCATCAGCCACCTAACCCAGATTGTCGCCAGCAAGAGCCTGATGCTCACGTTGCCGTCAGCGGAATAAACAGCCCACCTTGATCCTAAATACTTCCTCATCTCTAGGCATTACAGGAGATGAGGAAATCAACCCAAAGGTAGAGAGATAATCGGCAGGGGAAGATTGCCCCTAGCAATTGGGGCGTGAATCCTGATAATTACCAACCGACCTGACTGTTGTCAGGTCATTTTTTGTCTTTACCCGTTATCAGCCATATAAAAAAGATAAGGTCGTTTCATGGGTTCCTATCATGGTCCAAAAGCCAAAAAGCAACGTCGCTTCGGGGAAGTGCTGATCCCACGCGCCAAATATCAAAAGATCATTGGCAAACGTGCGTATCCTCCCGGAGATCATGGGAAGGAAAAAACCTTCCGTACTGGTCGTCGTGGTGACTATGCTAACCAGCTTGACGAAAAGCAGAAGTTAGCATTCATCTACAATATTCGAGAAAACCAATTGCGTCGCTACTTCAAAGCGGCACGCCAACTAGAAGGTCCGACAGGACATAACTTGGTGCGCCTTTTGGAACGTCGCCTAGATAACATCATCTATCGTTCTGGCTATGCAGCTACCATTTGGGCGGCACGTCAGTTGGTGGTACATGGTCATATCTTGGTGAATGGTCGCCGTCTGGATTTGCCCTCGTACTTGGTCATCCCTGGTGACAAGATTCAAATTCGCCACAAGATGCAAAAGAACGTTCACATTATCGAATCGTTACAAGTGGTTGGGAACATTCCGGACTATTTGATGTTGGATAAAGAGAACTTCACCACCACCTTCACGCGCGTACCCGAACGCCATGAGATTCCGCTCCCAATTGATGAGCAACTCGTGGTGGAATTTTACGCTCGCTTGGTGTAATGCTCTGGCATTGCATCACCCCGTCTTTCCTCCCCCACCATGTGGGGAGGAAAACAACAGGGTACGGCGTTTAACGGGCGGGTTGTTGTGCAGGTTTGTCAGGAATCTCTAGCTCAATCAACTGCTTGATGATGTCGCGTAGGACGGGTTCAGGGAGGGCACCGGGCTGATTAAAGACCATAGTCCGCTTCTTGATCGCCATCATGTTGGGGATGCTTTGGATGCGGAAAGTTTGAGAGAGCGCGGGGTTTTCATCCACGTTGACCTTAGCAATCTTGATTTTGCCAGCAAATTCCTTCGCCAGTTTATCCAAGATCGGCGCGATAGTACGGCAAGGACCACACCACTCTGCCCAGAAATCTACCAAAACGGGCAACTCACTATTCAACACTTCATCCTCAAAAGTTTGATCGGTCACTTTAACCGGCTTATCGTGTACGACCACAGGCTTGGCGGGAGCGGCAACTTCGCCATCTGCCAGTTCAATCACAGGGGTGAACTCTCCTAGACGTTCTACCGCAAGGGGAACATCCGATCCCCACGGACGGCTACGACGGAAGATAACTTCCCCCGCGCCCCAGCCCACCAATGTAGTGCGCTTGCTAATCTCGAAGCGTCGTAGGGTTGCCTCACTATTGTTGTTGCCAATTTGCCCAAAGATGTATTTATTGCCATCTGCTTCGGCGGCACTCTTACGAAAAGCCGTGGTGAAGTCGCTCCGTTGTCCCTCTTCCATTGCAAAGTACAGCATCACCGCTTTACCGCTGTTCAATGCTTCATCAATGTTTGCGTCATTCAACGCGATAATTTCTGCCATGTTTAATCCTTGCTTACAGCACCATCTCAACTAACGTATTGACCTCATTTTGCACCACAATCTTACATCACACACGGGTGCAATCTATTCATTATACCGTTAGAAGTGTATCGGTATTTATGATAATGTCCGTTATTCTAAATATCCCAACGCGCGTAACTGGTCAACAATCGCAGGATCATCTACCGTGAGATGCGCTTGGGCGCGTTGACTTGCCTGTTGCTGGGCAAAACGGGCGAGCAATCCCTGCAAGTGTGCCACGTTCTGGGGCGCATCGGCGGCAAGATTCACCTGTTCCAGCGGATCCTGTTGTACGCGGTAGAAGCCCTCAACATGATCGCCCACCATCGCCAATTTATCCCCTTGATGATAGACCGCTCGGCGGACATGGCGCAAGCGTAAGCGTTCGATGAGCGCGGGGTTGCGATGCTCCAACACATGCAGGAACGTATGCGGAGGGAATGCCTCTGCAAAGGGGGTTTGCCCCTCTATGTCCACAGCATCCGCCAATAAGCCACGTAGCGACAACGCGCTCACTTGAGCGTTGGGGTCTGCTTCGTCTAGGGGTGGGGTCAACTGGGCAAAGTCTAGCACGCTGTGGAAGATGCGTCGTGTACTGATGGGCGTACTCACCCGTTGCCCTGCCCCTTCACGGTTAGGAAAGCGGATCAGCAAGGGGACGTGTACTAGCTCTTGATAGACCACGAAACCATGCCCCAAGAACTGATGATCGCCATGCCCCTCCCCATGATCCGCCATGATGATGACCAACGTGTTATCGAGGATGCCCTGTGCATCCAACCCCTGTAGGAACTTGCCGAGCAGTTCATCTTGATGGCGAACCTCAGCATCATAGAAATCAAGCAGGGCGCGTTGTTGCCAATCGGTCAATTGGGGATCCGGTGGAGAAGCCCACTTCGCCCCTTCAGCATTGAAGTTACGCACAAATTCATAAGCGCGTCGGTCGTGCTTGAGGTGGGGGGCAACGCTATCCAGCGCGGATTGTGGGGGGCGATAAGGGAGATGTGCGCCCATCAGGTTGATGAAGGTGAACAAGGGTTGCCCATTGTGAGTGCGGATCGTCTCTGACGCATCTTGCAGAGAGCGTTCAGTATGCCCCTTATAGTTGATGAGGCGCGTCCATAACGGGGTTAGCATGGGTGACATGGACACCCGAAAGAGCCAATCGGATTGGGCAAATTGCTGTTGGATGTGATGTACCACTTGGCGCGTTTGGCGGTTGATCGTGCGTTGAACCGCAGGACGTTTGGCATCAATGGGGCGGTTGGGGGAGGCACCGCTATAGTTGTAGAAGTGATCGAACCCACGTGTGAAGCCATTGTCAATTAGCCCGACAAGGGGATTGTTGCTGAAGCCGATGGTGTGATACCCGCCCACGCGCAAGACTTCCGCTAAGGTGGGATGTTCTCCGCGTAGCGTATGACTCCCCTCTGTGACACCATGCACGCTGGCGTAATGCCCACTAAACAACGAAGCGTGCGCCGGGATCGTCCATTGTGCTGGGCTGATGGCATACTCAAATAGCGTGGCTTCGCTGGCGAACTGTGCTAGGTTAGGGGTGGTCTCACGCGGATAGCCATAGGGCGAAAGATGGTCACGGCGCAGGGTGTCCAAGATAATCAACAGGACATTGGGTGATTGCATAGGTGAACGATACCTAACTATTCCATAACGTCTGCAAGGATAGCACGGGGAACGTCTGCAATAAAATAGACTTCATGCTAAAATGGCAATGATGATGTAACAGAATTTTGACTTTAACCTGACAAGAGGACTATTATGCAACGCTTCATCACGATTTTACTGGTGGTAATGGCTGTTCTTTCGGGAACGGTACTGCCCACATTTGCACAAACGAGCCAAACCTATACGGTGGTGAGTGGGGATACACTCTTCCGCATTGCCTTACGTTTTGGGACGACGGTAGACGCATTGGCACAAGCCAACAGCATCACCAACACGGGCATCATTTACGTTGGGCAACAACTGACGCTCCCTAGTGGCAGTGCCCCCGTTGCCACCGCAACGCCTGCTTCTACGAATGCCACCCCCGCCCCCACTGCCGTTCCCAGTAGCGGTGTCACCCACACCGTCCAACGTGGTGAAACGCTAGGGAGCATTGCTCGCCAATATGGGACAACCTTCAGCGCGATTGCCACAGCAAACAATCTTGCCAATCCCAACTTAATCTATGTGGGACAACAGCTAACCATCCCCGGCGCAACCGCCCCCACCACTAGCCCAACCGCCGTGCCCACCAGCACACCAACTACCTCCTCTACTGCTACCTACACGATAAAGAGTGGGGATACGCTTGCCAGCATCGCCCGTCAATATGGCACAACCACGTCAGCCATTGCAACCGCTAACGGCATCACCAACATCAACCTGATCTACGCTGGACAACGCTTGACCATTCCGGGTGCCAGTGGTGGTACACCCTCAACCACACCCACCACCACGCCTTCAGGTGGCAATACCAACACCAGCGTTAACTTGGGCACGAGTGGCTTTGAGATGGGCGGGCATGTGTTCTCATTTGCTTATCCTGATCTGATGAAGAATACCGGCTTGACTTGGGCAAAGGTGCAAGTGCGTTACAATCAAGGGGATAATCCCAACAATGTAGCCGGCACGATCACCACCGCTAAAGAGCGTGGTTTCAAAATTCTGTTGAGCGTCGTTGGGAACAAGGATCAATTGGCAGCAAACCCCACTCAATACTACCAAGACTTTGCGACCTTCTTGGGAGGCGTGGCAGCCCTCAACCCCGACGGCATCGAGGTCTGGAACGAGCAAAACATTGACCGCGAGTGGCCCAGTGGGTTAATCAGTGGCACACAATACACCTCGATGTTGAGGGCGGCATACCAAGCCATCAAAGCACGCAACGCGAACGTCTTGGTCATCAGTGGTGCGCCCGCGCCCACCGGCTTCTTCGGCAATTGTACGCCAGCCGGTTGCGATGATAACTTCTTCATCGCCGAAATGAAGAATCAAGGTGCGGCAAACTATATGGATTGTGTGGGGATTCACTACAACGAAGGCATCATCAGCCCCACCTTGAACAGTGGCGACCCACGCGGTAGCAGCAGTCACTACTCCCGTTACTACAACGGCATGGTGAGCCTATACAGCAGCACCTTCCCTGGTAAGCCTCTGTGCTTCACTGAGATTGGTTACTTGAGTGCGGATGGCTATAACAGTTTGCCAGCTGGATTCTCTTGGGCTTCCACCACAAGCGTTGCAGAACAATCCGAATGGCTTTCCAGCGCGGCACGCATCGCCCGCGATAGCCGTATCATTCGCTTGTTTGTGATCTGGAATATCGACAGCACCACCTACGGAGATGATCCTCAAGGTGGCTATGCGATTGTACGCCCAGACCAAACCTGTCCCGCTTGTAACGCCATTGTTGCAGCACTGAAGTAATCTGCGTTAGACAGGGTATCCTTGCCCACGTTCGTGGGAGGGGATACCCATTTCCCAAGCCTTAAGCCAGCCCCTCAAGTTGTATCACCCACTCATTAAAAAGTTTACACTCACGGCGAATGGGGGCTAAACCAAGATGTTCTGCTCCCATAGTTAGCCATTTACATAATATTCCAGCCAATTCTCAAACTCGTGCAGCTTTAATCGTTTGAAGACCGACACGCCCTCTTCAAGTTCAACCACAATCATCTGCTTTAAATGAACCTCGCTCAGCAAGGAAAGTGATTGGGTGGATAAAATAATCTGAGTGTGCTCGGAGGCGGAACGCACCAACGCTCCCAATAACCCGATAGCATACGGATGCAACCCTAATTCAGGTTCATCTAGGATGAGCGTAGAGGGTGGGTTGGGTTGTAAAAGCGCGGTTGCCAAACACATGAACCGCAACGAGCCATCCGACAATTGGCTTGGTAGCAGGTCATAATCGCTATCTTTTTGTCTCCAGCGCAATTGAATCTGATATTCATCAGGGCGAATCTCTTCAGGATCAAGGATGAAATCGTCAAAGAAGGGTATTGCCAAGCGCACGGTCTTACGGATTAGCTCATAACTTTGGGGGAAATGTTCTCTTAAATGGTATAGATATGCCGCAAGATTAGACGCATCCGAACGCAGGCGTTTGTTATCATGCAACTTACCCATGCGTTTGACGGCGGCAGTATCGCTGGTATCGTGAAAGTGAAAGACTCGCCAATTGGAGATAGACTCGTAACAGTATCTTTCAATCGACCCTCTCTGTTGTAAAGCTGTCCCTTTCAAACGTGCTTCTGTATGTCCAGAACCCAAAGGGCGGTCAGTGGTAAAGTCGCCATAGAAAAAAACGCGCTCATCTTCAAATACAAATGCCCCATCAACAGTGGGCTTCAGTTGAAACGAGTAGGCATTCTTCCCAAAGGTGATGGTAGAAGTGAGGCGTGGAGTTTGTTTGATGCCGTAGGTCAAGAGGCGATCACTCCCTCCACGCTCGCGCGTCCAAACTTGTAGACGTTCCTCCACTAACTCACCCAACATCCGAAAGTAATTCACAAAATTACTTTTACCCACGCCGTTGGCACCAATGAGAACATTGATGCTCCCCAGCTCAAATTGATCTAACCGACGGATAGACTGAAATCCCTCTATGGTGAGGTGTGTTATATGATGTGGACTCATGGTGGGGGAAGCCTTTCACTCACTCATTAAAGGTGACGAGTGTCTCGCGGAGCCACGTCACGAATAACACTGTGATGAGTGCTTCATGCGTCAAGCACCATATACAGTAGGCTTGGATGCGGAATGCCTGCAAGTACACTAGGTAGACCGAATAGAGGAAAGCGAACAGCACCACCCCGAAGATCAAGATCGCGCCACTTTCCTGCAACAAGGGCACACGCTTTTCTAGCAAGATCAGGGTGAGGATCACCAGATTGGTGAAGAAGCCTAGCCATGCAATGGGAATGTTATTGATCTCTGACCATTTGCTATGTAAAACTGTGCCACAATCAAACGCGCCACCATGAATGCACACCGCATTGGCATTGGCGATCTTGAGCCAGCTTAAGTAACCGCTTACGCCCAGCGCAAGCAACAAGATGAAGATGCTGAAGGTTCTAGTATTTAGTTTCATCAGATGAACTCAGTCATTACAAATCAACCATCTTCTATGATTATGACAGGTTTGTCTGTGCTTACCAATAGCAGGCTCTATACCCCCATAAATGAGAAGTGGCGTACCGCGAACGGCACGCCACCTACTCAATCAACCATCATCTCGTGAGAGACTTTAGAAGCTCACCACGAGAGCGATCTGTGTGTTGAGGTTTTGAAACACTGGATCACCCCCTTTCATGTTTACGACGATGGTTACACTATATTCCTATTTAGGGGATGTTGTCAAGTGATGAGTTCACAAAAGATGTTTAAGAGTTTATAAAGATATTTCAAGGGTTCACAATAGCCCACAAAGAATGATGATCTGCACAAAAGACGTGGCAAATGTCACCCCTTTTCATTGGATATTGGTGACATAGTTTTCATTTTTAGCTCATGTTACAATGAATTTTTATAAAGTAGCCCTTTCTGCATCCCTTATTCATCTACTTTGAAGGAATAAATTATGCGTTTGGTCATTGACGGTAAACCCGTCGAATTTCAACAGGGCGAGAATCTTCTCGTCACAATGTTACGGGCGGACATGCACCCCACCGGGGGGGGATGTCTGTGTTTCGGTGGAGATTGTCACAACTGTTTAGCCACTGTGGATGGGGTGGCGTATGTCCGCACGTGCCAAACCAAAGCACAACCTGCTATGGTGGTGGCACGCGAACACTTCCAACATGTCCACCCACCCATGCCCACCCAAGACCGCGCCACGCCCAACAAAAAGGCACGCAATATCCATTGTGATGTTGTGGTCATTCGCATGGATGGCGAGGGGCAAAGCGAGATTGATGTGGCTTTGCAAGCGGGCAAATCCGTTTTTGTAGTGGATGCTGACCACGAGATGGAGCCGGTTGCGGTTTATGCCGGTCCGCTGGTGGTGGCACGAACGCCCGATGAATTGTTGCTGATTCATCCCCATGAGGAAATCATCGTGGCAACAGGCGCGGCAGAGATTCAACCGGTGGTAGAAGGCTCACACTTGAGCGGATTGCTAACCTCCTCTGCCTGTAGCAAACTGGCACAAGCTGGGCTTGAATTGGGGCGCGTGGTGGCAATAGGAACGCCGCCGGTGGGGGTAGCTGTCCACCAGTTCTTAGATGGGGACTTGGTGCGCTTTGAGGGTGAAAGCAAGGTGCAGGCGGTGGTCGTGCGTGACGCAAACGGAAACGAAACGCGCGTTGAGTGTGATACGGTGTCGCTTGGCTTGGGCATTCACCCGCGCGATACGCTGGCGTTGATGGGCAACGGATTGCCCGTGCGCACGGTGGGCAAGGCAACCGCCGAAGCCACCCTCCCAACATGCCCCGATCACGGCATCATCTGCCCGTGTATTGGGACAAGCCGCGCGGATTTGGACTTCACTTGGGACAGCGGTTTCCATGAATTGGAACTCATCAAGCGAGCCAGCTTGGCAGGCACAGGCGTTTGTCAAGGCATGACCTGTTTGCCGTATGTGCGCAGTTTCATCCAAGAGAAGAGTGGCACGTTACAACCGCGCTTCACCGCCCGCCCCGTCACACGCCAGATCACCCTAGAGGAAATCGCGGCAGGGGCACATCACCGCTCAATGGGCGAGACCGCGCTCCATCATGAACATGTTGCACTGGGCGCACAGATGGAACACTTTGGGCATTGGTGGAGACCATGGACGTATGGCAACCCCGATGAAGAATATTGGGCAGTGCGCGAGGCGGTGGGCATCATGGATGTCAGCACGCTCGGCAAGATGATTGTCTCTGGACCGGACGCGCTAGCGTTCCTAGAACGCTTATACCCCACCCAAGTTGCCACCATCAAACCCGGTCGCACTCGTTACGTGTTGATCTTGAATGAACGCGGATACGTCTTTGATGATGGGTTGGTTGCTAAAGAGACTGACACGCGCTATGCCCTCACGTTCACCAGTGGCGGAAGTAGCCACGCGGAAATGTGGTTACGCGATTGGGCAACCACATGGGGGATGGATGTTCGCATCCTCAACCAAACCTACACGCTGGGCGCAATCAACGTCACGGGTCCGCTCACGCATGAGTTGTTACGTCGTGCAGGCATGACTCACCCGCTCAAGTATATGGAATTTGCTGATGCCGATGTATGTGGGATTGCCTGCCGTGTCTATCGCTTGAGCTTCACGGGGGAAGTATCGTTTGAGTTGCACCACCTCGCCAAAGATTCTGTCACCTTGTGGCGTAACCTGATGAGCTTGGGGCGTAACTTGGGGATCAAGCCTCACGGGCTAGAGACCTTGCTCAAGTTGCGTTTAGAGAAGGGGCATATCATTGTCGGGCAGGACACAGACTTTGATTCCACCCCACGACGCATCCGCCATGAGTGGGCAATCAAGCCAGAGAAACCCTTCTTCATCGGGCGTACCTCGCTCTTGCGTACCAATCGCATTGAGTTGGATAAGGTGTTGACGGCGTTTGAGATGGAGGGCAACTCCCCCCATGAGGGCGCGGTCATTTGGCATGAGGGGCAATACGCCGGCTATGTCACGTCTAGCACGTGGTCGCCTGCTCTACAAAAAGGAATCATGATGGGTTGGTTATACTACTTCAACGGGGAATTACCTACTGAAGTGATGATCGAAGATCGCGTTGCCCAGCGCGTTGAACTGCCGTTCTATGACAAGGAGGGAATCCGTGCTAGAGCTTAACCGTTTGATGGCAACACGCATTGTTGCCAAACCCCAAGCACTCGATGCGTTTGTTGCCCCTGTTAATGCGCTCGTTTTGCGCTTTGCCTCGGATGAGATGTTCATCACCCCACCCCTAGCATCTGTGGAAGGGATCACGGCACTGGATGAATACGCCATCGTGATTGATGAGTGTTCGTTCTCCGGCGTGTGGTTGAGTATGGATGAAGCATTAGAGCATCTCCCCTATCATTGTGAATGGGAACTCCCTACGGAACGCCCAACTTTTGTACAGGGTGCTGTGGCAGGCGTGCCCACTAAATTATGGTTTGGGCACGATCAAGTCTTATTGATGGTTTCTAGCCCGTTCAGTGCGGAAATGGAGGAACGTTTCGTATGAACGAATTTATGGAGCGTAAGGTCAAGCTAAAGTGGTATGAGCCAAAAAACGCCTATGATGTCATCATCATCGGTGGGGGGGGGCACGGTTTAGCAACTGCCTACTACCTTGCCACGCGCCACAACATCACCAACGTGGCAGTGTTGGAGCGCAAGTACATTGGCGGAGGGAACTCCGGGCGCAACACCACCGTGATTCGCGCTAACTATGGCATCCCAGAAGCGGTGCGTTTCTATCAACGTAGCCTTGATTTGTACAACACGCTAGAACAAGAAACAGACCGCTATATGATGTATGCCACCAAAGGCTTATTTTGGATGGCACACACCGAAGCCGGCTTGCGTCGTGAATATGCACGCGCCGAAATGAACAAGGCATTCGGTGCCACTACGGAGTATGTCACGCCCAAACAGATTAAAGAGATTGTGCCCCAAATTGATTTGAGCGGTGGCGGGGCATACCCTGTTTTGGGGGCATCCTACCACCCACAAGGCGCAACCGCCCGTCATGACCGTGTGAACTGGGCATTGGCGGAGGGGGCAAATCAGCGCGGGGTACACATTCACCAACGCATTGAGGTATTGGATATGCTCAAACAAGGGGAGCGCGTGGTTGGGGTGAAAACCGATCAAGGCGATATGTACGCCCCCATCGTGATGAGCGCGACGGGTGGGCATGTCACCGCGATTGGCAAGATGGCGGGCTTGCGCTTGCCCATCCGCACCCATCCATTACAAGCGTATGTCACCAATCACTATGAGATGGATACGTTCAAGTCTATTGTTGCCTCAACAGATTTAACCTTTTACATCTCACAAACCGCACGCGGTGAAATGTTGATTGGGGCAGAGATTGACCCACAACCTAGCTTCAACTATCGCGCTGACCACCGCCTGCTACAAACTTGTTCGCTCCGCGCCATGACGCTCTTCCCATTCTTGCGCAAGTTACGCATCCTGCGCCAATGGACGGGCTTGTGTGATATGAGTCCGGACTACTCCCCGATCATGGGCAAGACCGATGTAGACGGATTCTATATCACCACCGGCTGGGGGACGTGGGGCTTCAAAGCGATTCCTGCTGGCGGAGAGACGATGGCACAGTTGATCGCCACCGGTGAAACACCTGAATTGATCGCCCCGTTTGCGCTGTCTCGCTTCCGCGAAGACCGCACGAAGGCAGATCGTGGGTCAGCTGGAACACACTAATCTAAAGAGGAGAGAAGGCTATGAGTTTAAGAATCCCATGTCCGCATTGTGGCGAACGCCCCGTGAACGAATTCATCTACGGGGAAATTCCACAAGTGCCGGATGACATCACGGGGGAAGAAGCGCGTGACTTTGACTTTGTGTTCATGCGCAATAACCCACAAGGCGTTCAGCATGAAGCATGGTTTCATGTGTATGGGTGTCGGCGTTGGACATACTTACACCGCGACACCGTGAAAGATGAAGTGGTCAAGCACGACTTAGAGTAGCGATTCAAAGGGGGCTAGGCATGCTCTTAGCCCCTTGCTCACGCTGACCGCCCGCACATGCTGTGCCTCAACCGTTACCACATCTAAGGTACGACCATCCAGCGCGAAAATCTCAAGTTCGTATGCTACTCCATCATGGTAAATATGGACAACGACCCCCACATCCCCTGCCTTAAGATCATGTTCGGGTAAATCCGTGGTGATAACAACTTGTTCGTGTTCGTTAATCATGGATCTCCGTTTTAACTCCTATTTCCCATCATCATAGCGCATCACGCCCCGTTACACAGCATTCTGAATTGTGCTTTAGCGTGCTATGATAGATAGGCTAAAATTCATTTTTACCAAACCCTATTGTCTATTGGAGAAACCTTCAACGATGAAACGCTTGATTGTGTTGTTCCTATTGTGCCTCGCCTTGTTGCCTGCCTCGTTCGTGATCGCCCAAGATGACTTGATCGGACCCCTCACCTATCCCGATGGGATCAACCCACTCACTGGATTAGCGGTTGACGATGCCGACATGCTCAACCGTCGCCCATTGATTGTGCGCATTTCCAACTATCCCCCCCTCGTGCGTGAACGCCAATATGGGTTAATGCGTGCTGATGTGGTGTGGGAGTATTTGCTTTCTGGTGGGGTGACGCGCTTTAGCGCGGTCTTCTTTAGCCAAGACCCAGAGCGCGTCGGTCCGCTGCGAAGCGCACGCTTGACGGATTTTGAACTCGTCCGCATTTATCGCGCCCTCATCACCTATAGTGGCATGTCGGATGGTGCCAATCACATCATGGCAGGGGATGCCTTGATGGCAAGCCGTGTAGCAGGGGGTTCGGGTTCGTGCCCAACCATTTGCCGCTTCCCAGAAGATGGTGTGTCGATTGAGCATACCCTGTTCGCTGACCTTGCATTGGTGCGTGAGATGGCTGTCGAACGGGAACGCGATGTCACACCCGAAGCGGTGTATGGGATGGCGTTCAGTGAGACCGCCCCAGCAGGAGGCACGCCTCTTGAAGCGGTGCGAATTCATTACCGCGACATGATCGCAGATTGGGCATACGATGCTACCAAGCAAGTGTGGGTGCGCTCAACCGATGAAGTCCCACATATTGAGAAGGAGAGCAACGAGCAACTACACACATCCAATGTTTTGATCCTTGAGGAGATTCATACTGAACAGCCTTACGTTTCTGAAGGCTATTGGGGTCCAGGGGATTACGCTTTCTCGACCAATTTGATTGGGAATGGGCGCGTGTTCTTGATGCGTGATGGGCAATATTATGAAGGACACTGGGAACGCGCCACCCGTGAAGACCCGCTCACCTTCTTTGATCTTGAAGGAAACACGCTGGCATTCAAGCCCGGCAACACCTTTATCACCATGGTGCCAGAATGGATTGACGGTTACGAATTGCGCTTTAGCCTCGCAGATGCGCAGATCGTCCAGCCGACTTACAATATTGAGTATCGCTATGGACCCAATAATTTATACGTTGTACGTGGCTGGGCAACCCCTGATATGGAATTTAAGGCGTTGGGGCGCAACTTCCATACCACTTGGCTACAAGTTCAGCATGAAGACGAGCGTGAGGTGTGGCTACCCATCGAGGCGTTGGAGATTGGCGAGCTTGACCCAGCCACCCTACCGCTAGTCCGTCCCATCAACGAACACTAGGCAACGTTGCTTGAGTTGTCAGCAGGGGGATGATTCCCTAAACTATGGATGTACACAAACCTCCCCACACCCTACCAAAAGATAAGGCTAGGGGAGGTTGAATGCTGACGCGGTTATTCAAGACCAAGATAGGCTTTTTGAACGGAGGGATTATTCTTAAGCGATTTCGCATTATCACTCAATACGATTTCGCCGGTTTGTAACACATACCCACGATGGGCAATCCCCAACGACATGAGCGCGTTCTGTTCCACCAATAACACCGTCATTCCTTGTTGGTTGATACGCTGGATGGTCTCAAAGATCAGATCAACCAGCACAGGTGCCAAGCCCATAGAGGGTTCATCCATGAGAATCAGCTTGGGCTTTGCCATCAACGCGCGAGCAGTGGAGAGCATTTGCTGTTCCCCCCCGCTCATCGTGCCGGCAAGTTGCTTACGACGTTCGCTTAGACGTGGGAAGAGTTCATACGCATATTCGATGTCTTTCTGAATGGCTTCGCGGTCATTGCGATAAAACGCGCCCATCTCCAAGTTTTCTGCAACGGTCATCTTGGCGAAGATTCCGCGCCCTTCAGGCACTATTGCAATCCCCTTAGAGATAAGCTCATGCGGTTTAGAAAGATAGACGTTCTCCCCATTGAATACCACAGAGCCTTGACGAGGTTGCATCAAGCCAGCAACCGTGCGAAGCGTGGTGGTTTTACCCGCGCCATTGCTTCCAATAAGGGTGACGATTTCACCGCTGTCAACAGTAATGGAGATGCCTTTAAGCGCGTGAATTTTGCCATAGTAGGCGTGTACATTGTTCAGTTCTAGTAATGCCATTGTGTGCCCCTAGTGATTCACTTGTGCTGCCGCACCACTACCAAGATATGCCTCAATAACTTTGGGATTCTTTTGGATGTCTTCCGGAAGCCCCTCAGCAATCGTCTCGCCATGGTCAATAACGGTGATATGTTCAGAGATGCCCATCACCACGCGCATATCATGCTCGATCAAAACTACCGTGATACCCAGATCATCGCGCAGTTTACGGATGAACTCGGTCGTTTGGGCGGTTTCGTTGGGGTTCATGCCGGCGGTCGGTTCATCCAACAAGATGAGTTGGGGATCGCTGGCTAATGCGCGTGCAATCTCTAAACGGCGTTGGTCTCCATAGGGAAGATTCTTCGCCAATAGATCCCCCTTCCCTTTTAATCCCACATAATCAATCAATTCACGGGCGCGTTTTTCCGTCTTGCGCCCTTCCTCAATTGCCATAGGAGACATGAAGATCGCCCCCAGCCACGATGATTTGAGGTTGCGTTCTTGCCCAACCATCACATTTTCAATGGCGGTCATGTTGTTGAATAGGCGGATGTTTTGGAAAGTACGGGCAATCCCAATACGGGTGATGTCATAAACGGGTTTGCCGTCAATGCGTTGCCCATCAAAAGTAATCACACCCTCATTGATCTTATAGAAGCCTGTGATGCAGTTGAAGAAGGTGGTCTTGCCTGCGCCGTTGGGTCCGATGATGCTAGAGATGGACTTGCGCGGAATGCTGAAGGTGAGGTTGTTGATTGCCACCAACCCCCCAAACCGTTTGGTCATGTTGTTTGCAGAAAGAATCGTGTCGTTGGTCATGGGAAGTCTCCTTTAGTCTGCGCCTGCTAAACCTGCAACATCTTCACCACGTTCACGACGGGCGACGGTGGAAGGAATGAAGCCTTCTGGGCGTTGAAGCATCATCCACACCAACAAGATGCCGTATACCAAAAAGCGATATTCGCTGAACTCTCGCAGAATTTCTGGCAAGCCCATCAAAACCAACGCGCCCACCAATACGCCGGAGATGCTACCCATCCCCCCAACGATGATGAGTGCCAACACATTGAGCGACACCAACAGGGTGAAGCTGTTGGGGAATGCTGCGCCCACCTTGCTGGCGAAGATAGCACCCGCCACCCCGCCGATTGCCGCGCTGATGGTGAAAGCCAATAGCTTGGAGCGTGCAGTATCAATCCCCATTGCTGCCGCTACATCTTCATCCTCGCGGATTGCTGTCCACTGACGACCAATACGCGAGTTGATGAGTCGCCACGTCACATATAACATCACGATCACAGCAACCAACACAACATAGTAGAACTGCTCTGGATCAACGATTTCAATATTAAAGAAGTACGGCTTGGGGATGAGTTTTAAGCCCGCCGCGCCACCGATATATTTTTCAAGCGCGTCAGAGTTGGCGAGCTTGCCGATGATTTCACCAAAGCCCAGCGTAGCAATAGCAAGGTAATCCCCACGCATCTTCAAAACGGGAAGCGCAAAGATGAACCCGGTCAACATAGCGGCAAACAACGCCAACGGGATGGCAAGCCACAAGTTGAAAAAATCACCACCGATGCCTTGTGGTCCTTCAGAGGTGAGCAAGCCCACTAGGTATGCCCCAACGGCAAAGTTGGTGACGTAGCCCAAATCGAGCAAGCCCGCCATACCAATGGCGATATTCAAGCCCAAGCCCATCAGCATATACAGCCCAACGGTGGTCATGGCATCGCTCAAGAACCGCCCTGCCACCCACGGCAAGATGATGAGGATCATGGCAAACAAGACCAACCCTGCGCCATTGGCACTTCGGCGAGTGGCAGCGGGGAGTTGCTTGAAGCCTTGTTGGATGTTTTTCCCAAAGTAAGTGGTGATGCCATTCACGACGAGGACAATACCAAAGACGGTGAAGGCACCCATTAACTTAAGCGTATTGCGACGGAAGAATGGATCAAGCAGATCGTCACTCAAGCCGAAAAATTCGAGAATCGTTTCTAAGATGGTATTGAGATATTCCGCCAACAATGCCACCAACAAAGTGGTGATGAAAGCACTGTAGATGACCGAACGCAATGATTGTGGGAGCAAACTCATCAACGCGCCCAACAAGCCCAAGCCCATCATGATGCCCGTCAAGATCAGGCTACCCGTGAGGGGGGACTCATTTTGCAGGGTGAGGATTTCGCCCAAGCCTTTATAGATGTTGGTGAAAATATCGCGCACGTCGAAATGATATGCCACATACGTGAGTGCCAACACGGGAAGCGCGGCGATTAACCCAACCAAAAGCCCCCCCACCAACTTGGTGAAGGTGGGCAATTCACGATTTGCTAACCAGGCTCCGCCAACCAAAGCGGGGACGAAGATCATCACTTGGCTCATGGTTAGGTAATCACGAATGAGTTCACGCTCGTTAAACGCGCCAACCAACCCCACCACTGCCATATAGAAAATCACAATGCCAGTGATTAGCCCTATATTGAGGATAGTACGTAAATGTTTGGAATTCATCTTGCTTCCCCTTTATGCCTTCTTCTCGGAAAGTTTTTCGCCGAGGATCCCTTGTGGGCGGAAAATAAGCACCAACAACAACATGGTGAAGGCGATCACGTCCTGAAGCTGGTTGGGACCCGGAACACCCAGCCCATCCAAAATCAAGTTTGGTCCCAGCTGTTCAATCACCCCAAGAAACAAGCCACCCAACATCGCGCCCGGAATGCTACCAATCCCACCCAATACGGCGGCGGTGAATGCCTTGATACCCGGACGGAAACCCATGCTGAAGCTGATCCCTTGTGGGCGATACAACCCACTAATCACGCCAGCTGCCCCCGCCAAAAAGCCCCCAATGGCAAAGGTGAACATAATCACTTGGTTGATGTCTACACCCATTAACGTGGAAACTTCTTTGTTTTCAGAAACGGCACGCATCGCCTTCCCCATCTTCGTGCGCTCTACCAAGAAATAGAGCAACAGCATGAGCAAGGTTGCCATCGAAATGACCACCACTTGGGTGATGGAGATCTCCACAATGCCCAATCCGATATTCCCCCCTGTGATGCCTAAAGCAGGGTAATCAGCACTGAGGGCATCCACGCGCGGATACGTGCGGAAGTCTGAGCCATACAAGCCACGTGCGGTATATTGTACGAAGAAGGAAGCACCGATAGCGGTAATGAGTGTCACCAAGCGTGGGGCACCCCGTAACGGACGATAGGCAATCCGCTCCAACAACACGGCAACGGTGGTGGAAATTAAGCCGGCAAAGATCACCATCAACGGAATGGCAATGAGCGGATAAGTATTCAAGAAACCGCTTTTGAATAGGTAGTCCGCAAAGAAGTAAGTTGAAAGTGAGCCAATCATGAACACCTCGCCATGAGCAAAGTTAATCATGAGGAGGATACCGTAAACCAAGGTGTAGCCTAGTGCGATGAGGGCATAGATGCTCCCTTGCGCCAACCCTGCCACGATCAAGTTCAACCATGTTCTCAATTCGTATTTGCCAGAAACAAGCGTGTTAAATGTGCCAATGACAACGGCAAGAATAATGGCAACACGGATTGCATCAATGATCCCGTCAACCCATGTATAGTTTTCAAAACGACGCATAAACTGATTCATAGAACCAACCCAGTATGAAGTGTTTAACTTTGGTTTGTTAGCAAAATAGGAATGAGCCAGAAGAATTCTTCTGGCTCATTTTGGGTATGACTAGGTAAATCGTTGACGAGATTATTCTGCGTCAGCGGGAGACCAAACAACTGCGGGGGGCCATTCGCCAGCCACTTGAGCTTCGCCCAATTGGTAAATAGCGAGTGCTTCACCGGTTGCACAGTCACCGTATTCAGTACAGGTCAAAGAACCAGTGATACCGTCGTAGTTTTCGGTGTTGGTCAAAGCATCACGGAGAGCTTGACGACCGATGACAACCGTACCATCATCGTTGGTTACAGCAACGGCTTCGATAGCATCCAAGACCATGTTGGTTGCATCATAAGCGTGTGCGTGGAAACCAGAGGGAGGGGTGCCACCGAACTTGTCTTCCCATTTTTGGAGGAGTTCGTCATAGCGTTCGCCGGTTACACGGGGAGAAGACATGTACATACCAGCAGCGCGTTCGCCTGCAGAAGGTGCGAAGGTGTTGGTGAACAAGCCATCAGCACCGAAAAGAACGATCTCTTCCAAGCCATCGGTGGTTCCTACTTGAGAAACAATGAAAGGACCTTCCGGCTCGAAGAGGGGGAAGTACAAAACTTCTGCACCGCTGGCGGCAACTTCGGTCAAGATTGCGGTCATGTCGGTGTCACCCTTGTTGACTGCACCTTGGAACACAACTTCACCACCGAGTGCAGCGAATGCGTCAGCCATAGCTTGTTGCAAACCATCGGTGTAAGCATCGCCATCATGGATGGTTGCCAACTTGGTCAAGCCAAGTCCGTTGAATGCGTACTCAGCAGCAATGCGCCCTTGAATGAGGTCGTTATGACCGGTGCGGTAGTAACCCGGTTGCCATACACCGTTGTTCTCGGTGTCGGGGGAGGTCAAGAAGGGGGAGGTGTTTGCAGGGGAGATCAACACCAAGCCTGCTTCACTGATGATGGGGAGTGCGCCAGTAGCAGCACCAGAGCAGGTCGTACCGATAACGGCAACGATCATGTCATCAGCAGCAACTTTTTGTGCAGCAGCTTGTCCGCCTTCTGCGGAACAAAGTTCATCTTCTGCAACAAGTTCGATTTCACGGTCAAGGATCATGCCACCACGATCATCAACAGCGATTTCGATTGCACCCTTAGAGTCTTCACCATAAGGAGCAACAGCACCAGAGAGTGCAAGCATATAGGCGATGGTTACAGGATCATCTGATTCAAGGACGACACAGCCGAGTTCATCAGCACAGTCTTGAGCGGAAACCATTGCGACAGAAACTGCCAACAATGCGAGAATGGTTAGAAGGAGCAAAATGCGCTTCATAGGACGTACTCTCCAAAAATACTTGTAAGAATGAGATTTGAACGTTAGGTAATATTGCCTAACATGGCAACATTATAGACCAACACTCTACCAAAATATAGCGCATTTCCGACAAAAGTACAAAAATAGAAATGAAACAAATCTGACATATTTACTTGTAAAAAGTGTTTAACTACGTATGAGGAAACATGGCTACCTATTTGAGCGTAGCCATGCCAGCCAAATGAATGGGTTATACCTCAAATCGTGGGGTATACAATGGATCGGAAGATTGATTCTTCTCGTTCACCAACACACCATATTGCCCGATGAGATGCCCCATGATGGGCATTTGTACCGCCGTAACCAAGACCCCGCCGACTACAGTCGCGCTTAGAATCCAGTTGGCAATGCCCAAGATGATCCCCACGCCCACCGAATATAACCACCATTGAATGGTCAGGTTCATATTCTTAGACACGCCCCCCCATAGGGAACCCACCTTGAAGAACTCACCCACCTGTCCGCTTTGGGCGTAACGCACGGTTGCCAAATTCATTAAGGCGGATGTCACCAAACCGTAGAAAATCACGAAGGGGGTTAAGCAAAAGAAGGGAAGGGCTGCTGTGCCTATCTGGGCAAAGATTGCATCCGCTCTATCTTGGTCAGTGAAGTAGATTTCTTCCGTTTCTGGGTCAACCTCCATGATGTCGAATAGCGGAAGGGATGCCATCACCGCGGGGACAAGTGCCCCACACAGAATCAATGACGGTATGATGCTATAGACGATATTGGCAAGGATGATGTGAAAGCCTTGTGTGATCTTCTTGCCCCATTGATCCCAAGCAGGGAGGGGTTTCTCTTCACCCTCAAGCATATTCTTGATGAGTTGTATTTTATAACCCTGTTGGGCAGCAAAAAGAATAATCCCTAAGCCAAAGAAGATCAGCATAACGCCTCCAACCAGTGTCACCACCAAGTTGATACCGATCTTGATTAACCCGTCATCGTCATGCAGTAAATAGGTGAATGACTTCCCAAAGTTCATGATGTCCTCTCTTAGAAAATTTGCGCTGAAATCTGTTTATATTGTATCGGAAAAAGCAGGCATCAAGGTTCAGGTATCCTAACTTATTGCGTCAGCATCCCAACCTATACAACGTATACTTCTGGATTAACCACATCCACAGGTTGTTGCCCACGCAAAACCGCCAGTGCGTTTGCGATGCCATCATGCCCATGCGCAAGGTGGT
>JBMOEO010000052.1:0-25417 GCA_049318945.1 Phototrophicaceae bacterium
AAGAATAACGGGGAGACAAACGACATACCACTGACCGTTCCAAATGCCCATCAACATGGCGAGATTGTAACGGCAGGCTGTCTATAAAACGATACCCGAACCCACTAGGGAGGGATGCCCTCCCTAGCAGATGCACAATGCACAGGGCTATTCTATTGCGCCAAGCCCAACCCGTTCAAGTAGCTTACCGCGCGTGGGATAGCGTTGTAATCCGCTAACTCAAGGATCAGGCGGGGGGATTGTTTCAGTTCGCGCAAGGCGGCAAAGATGGCGTGCCAGTTCAAATCGCCTTCGCCGGGTGCCCAGTGGCGATCGCTATAGCCATCGGTGTCTTGCAGGTGCAAGTGTTCCAATTTATCCCCTGCTTCTAACATCCAATAATCTACAGGAGGGGCTTGGTGGGTGGCATACTGAATGAATGCATGACCGGTATCTACGCTGGCACACACATACTCCGATGCAAACGAGCGAATTAATCCCGCCCAAATGTGTGGGTGACGATCCCAAATGTTTTCGATCACGAGCTTACATCCGATTTGTTCGGCTTTGGCAACGATTGGCATCAACGTTTCGGCAATCAGTTGAGACTCGAAAGGATGCCCAAAGTCCGGACGGTTGGGCAAGAAGGGCGTGCCAAAGAACTCAATCGGGCTATGTACCACCATGTGCGTTGCGCCCAACTCTGCGCAAATATCGAGGCTTTGTGATAAACGATCTACCACCACTTGACGAATCTTAGGATCATAGCCGATCAGTGTGAGGCTCAAGAAGGGACCATGAACGCCCATCCGCCCTGTATATCCATCTAGCATAGATTTGATATTCTGTACTAGACTACGCCAGTCTCCGTCCAAAACTTCGGGCATGATTGGGTCTTGGATTTCGAGATCGCGTTGATTTTCTTTGAGCCAATCGGCATATTGTGCAAGGAAATTGCTGGGTAAAGCAGCACCTAAAAAGGGTAATGTAGACATATCAGCACACTCCATGATGAAATAAGATAATCAGTAGCACAGCATAGCGCGTATAGTTTAAGACAATAGCCATAGTATGTTAAAGACAAACTTGAGTTTTCCGCTTTGGTTTAGTTAGAACACAAGCCAATCCCTATACAAGATCATCCCTCTCATCCGTGCATGTCCGTCAGTTTCTGCTAAAGTAAACAGCAACGTATTAGAATCATTCAGTAGGTTGTTATCATGCAAAAATGGGAATATTTAGTAGTGTTCATCAAGGACACCAAGATTACCGATGATGTTGAGATGGATCGACATTTAGATGCTGACCGCTTTACAGACCAAATGAATATGTATGGCAGGGCAGGGTGGGAGTTGGTTAGCTTCATTTGGGATAGCCCCGATGGTGCGAAAGCCGCCTTCAAACGTCCGTTTGAAGCATAAGTTAGCCACACTCGTCTATTGCTTTCATCACGTTGCCAACCCGCTGAGTTGAATTGTGCATAGGGTTATTGTGCCAAAAGCAGTATCATGGGTAGCATTAGTCTACAAAATCGGAGTCTGGGTGAGCGATGTTCAATGAAACAGCTATTACCCCTTTTGATGAACCGATTGTTCGCCATCCCAAAGAACAATCACCCCATGCTGATCCTCTTCAGCGGTTGAAGAAGGATGTAGCAACTGTCCTTACCATTTCCGATGAATATAATCTTAGGGATGCGGACGGTCAAGTACCCAGTTGGGATCGCTCGCTTGCCTTCCCTATCAACAACCAATTAGTTGATCCCATCTATATCTTTCGTGGTCAGTTGCTAGACACCCCCGCGATTGCCTATGATAAGCTAGACGCGCTCTTAGAGCCTCATCAACAAATGGCTCTCTTCCGCTCACATGCAGGGATTGGCTCTCCCCATGTGATTAAAATATTCAACCAACGCCCACAAGTACAGCACGCTCAACGCCCCCCCACGCTCAACCTCGTTTTATTCCTCTTCACCCTGTTGAGCGTGTGGTATGTGGGCATGACCAGCTACTTCAGTTACGCGCTTCATCAAGGCTTGCTCACGCCCGATCAAATTCTGCGAGATGTCACCCTGTGGGGGACAAGCATCAGCGTGTTTAACTGGGCGTATTGGTGGCGCGGGTTGCCGTATGCCTTGAGTATCTTGGCGATTTTGGGCGGTCATGAGTTGGGGCATTACTTCGTTGCGCGTTATCACCGTGTGGCAACTTCGCTACCCTATTTCATTCCCCTCCCCTTCGGCATCATCGGGACGATGGGGGCGGTCATTAACTTGCGTGCGCCCATCAAGAATCGACGGGTGCTGTTGGATATTGCCGTAGCCGGTCCGTTGGTGGGGGTGTTGATTGCCGTGCCCATCCTCTTGTACGGCTTGGCAACCTCTACCGTCACCTACTCCACACAAGGGGGCTTGATTGAGGGGAACTCCATTTTATACGCGCTGGCTAAAATAGCCGTCTTGGGGGAGTTTTACCCCAACGGGGAGATGGACGTATTCATCAACCAGATGGCTTGGGCGGGTTGGGTTGGGCTACTGGTGACGGCGTTCAACCTTGTGCCCATCAGCCAGCTAGACGGGGGGCGCATCTTACGGGCATACATTGGGGAAAAAGCGCATACGCTTCACATGCCATTTTTATTCATCCTAGCGGTGGTGGTTGCCATCTCCGCCACGCTCACCACGCTCTGGGTGGTTTGGATTTTGCCAATGATGATGTGGGCGTGGTTTGCTTTGCAAGACCGCCTAGCAGATGTGGGTACGTTAGAGGACATCACCCCGCTTGATCCGCTTCGTGTGCGCTTTGTTGTGATGATGGCGATCATTTTCGTCTTGATTTTTGTGCCCGTTCCCTTCACGATAACCACACTAACTGCTGAACCTGCCCCCAATGGGCAAATACAATCCTTTGAAGCGGATGAACGCTTGATCCAAGATAATCGTTTTGCGGTGGTTTATGATGCTTTTAAGCCTTCCTATTCTCCAGAAATGAGCCAGCAATGATGAACGAAACCGACCTGCTACTGGGCGAAACCTTTTTCTATCTCACCACAACGGGCTGGCAAAGTGGTAAACTCCACAAGATTGAAATTTGGTATGTTGCTCATTGTGAACGCTACTACCTTGTTTCAGAAAATCGTTTGAACGCTCACTGGGTGCAAAACATCCAACGCAATCCATTGGTCTCTTTCCATATTGCGCAACGCAAGTGCATCACCCCAACCGAACCCATCCCCGGCGTTGGGCGTGTCCTCTCTGCTGAAGAAGATGCTGAATTAATCAGCATCATTACTCAGTTGTTTGATGAGAAATATGGTTGGAATGTGGGCATAATTGTTGAAATTACCCCTGCTATTCCATAGAGAGATCATTTAATCCATGTTACTATTCTTGCCAATACCCATCTATCTCTAGTGATTGGAGCGTCTTATGGCTGAAATTAATCGTCAACAACTCATCCTTGCTTTGATTAGCGCGGGGGCTAACCCACGCTTGAGCGGAGTTGATCTGTCTGCCCTCAACCTCACACGCTTAAACCTTGAAGGGGCAAGCATGCGTGGGGCAAACCTCCAAGCGGCAAATCTCCGTGAGGCCATCTTCCGTAGCGTCACCATTCAGTATGCTAACCTCACTGTGGTTCAAGCAGTGGGAACGGATTTCAATGGGGCAAATTTGACCGGCTCCAACCTAAGCGGTGCTAATCTGCAGGGCAGTCGCTTGAGCATGGCAAACTTGAGCAACACCAACCTAAGCGGTGCCAACCTGTTGGATGCTAACCTAAGCGGTGCTAACGTGGATGGGGTGAAGTTTGATGAAACCACTACGTGGCCCGATGGTAAAACCGGCTCCCGCGCCAAGCCAGTGGACTACGTGTAAATCACAAACAGGGCAGGGGCAACCCGCCCTGTTGCTTGCTCTTAAGCCTGTGGTGGAATCACCCCAATGATGAGCAAGATGTTGGCATAGATGCGTTGTTCGCCCGTAGCAATCACCAATGAGACATCCGCTTCGCGTGCTTTGTCATAGAAGGGATAACGCCCGTGCCGTTCTAGTTGTAGGTTAGGCAACAGCCCCTCAAATTCGTGGTGAATGGGTGGGGTGGATCCATCATCAGGCACCATCACATGGGCAGACTCCACTGGAATGAGGGTGATTAGCCCTTGCAAAACTTCGGTGGCGGTCAGCTTGCCGGGCATGAAGTTGAGATACACGCGCTCGGCGGCAGGGTTTGCACGGGTGATGAAGGGGTAATTGCCATCTGCAATCAAGATGCCACTCCCATGACCGCTGGCACCTAAGACCGATAAAATTTGTGGATGAAGTACATCTGTCTTGAGCATATTGATTCCTTATTAAAATACAACTTTGCTTAAAAGAACTTGTTTTATCGAGGCTACGCTTCTACTCGGATAGTCCAAAAGATAATACGAAGCGTGACATCCTCTCCAACTTCGGCTACTTGTGGCGGAACGCGAAAAACCTCCACCCCAAGATCACTCCATTTTACCGTAGTTTCCGCGCTACCAATCAATTCAGTTTCAGAAGTAAGCGTGGCTTCCCCGTCAAATGTTATTGGTGTTGCCTTGCCCAGCAGGGTCAGTGTGCCACTCACTTGAAAAGTGATTGGTTGCCCAATCACCAGCTCGGTAGGGAGCGCAGAAAAAGCGGACGGCTCAAAGGTGATGAACTCATTGGCGGCTTGGTCAGACTTTAAGATGAAACGACGTACCGCGCCATCACGGTTGCTGTTGTCTGTTTTGAAGTTGCGTGCATTGATGAATAGTGTGCTAAGGGTGCTGTTGTTGGGGTTGGTTGGATCTAAGTTGATGAAGCCGTCCACTTGGTTGGTTTGCCCAATCACCACAATCGGATTGCCAGACAGGACTTCATCTATCTGATATTCAACATACGAGCGCGTTTGGTCAAGGCGAAAGACCGTCCCGTTGGGCACTGGCGTAATTTGTTGGTCTGTCAATTGGGTGATGGAGGTGCTAACTTGTGCGCCTGTATTCAAGTAAGCCCACAATCCTACCGACACGGCAATAGCCACCACCAGCAAGCTAAGACTAATACGTATAATTCGTGACATAGACCGTGCTATTCCTGTTTTATGACTTGAGTATCATATAGAGGAATGGTTAGACTTGCCAGCTAAATTGGCATTTCTCGTCATCATCTTTTATAGTTATTGTGGTATCGATTCCACAATAGAAATTTGATTAATCTTATGCGAACAAAAGCGACGATCAAGGATGTGGCACAGGTTGCTGGGGTGGGCATTGGGACGGTTTCGCGCGTATTGAATGGTGGGCAACACGTCAAGGAAGAAACGCGCCTGCGCGTTTTTGCGGCGATAGACTCTTTGGACTATCAACCCAACCAAGCCGCACGGCGACTTTCTAGCGGAAAGACCTACAGCATCGGGATCGTCACACCGTTTTTCACGCGCCCCTCCTTTGCAGAACGCCTTCAAGGGATTGAACAGACCTTGCGCGAATCTGACTATGACTTGGTGTTATATAGTGCCACTGTCGCCGAACACTTTGGACATCGCGTTTACTCCCTCATCAAAGAACAACGAGTGGATGGCTTGATCCTGCTGAACGTCCCGGAAACCCTAAGTGACCAGCTTGCTGAGGATTTCCCCGCCTTCCCCATTGTCATGCTCGATGTGTCTGCCCCCAGCGATTTCCCATGCTTGATGATTGATGATGTGTTGGGTGGGTGGGTGGCAACCGAAGCGTTGATTAAAAATGGTTATACTCGTCTTGCTTATTTCTGTGACAGCTATGCGGATGTTTTTGGGCGGAGCGCGGCGTTTCGCTATCAGGGGTTTCTAAACGCTTTGAATGAGCATGGGCTGCCCAACCGTACTGATTGGCATTGTCTCCTGCCCCATTTCGATACCCACTTGCTGGCGAAACAGGCGTATGCCTGCTTAAGTCGTTCGGATCGCCCGAATGCCATTTTCGCCAGTAGCGATATAAACGCCTTCACCATCATCAACGTCGCCCGTCAGCTTCAGTTGCGCATCCCACAAGACCTAGCGGTCATCGGCTATGATGATTTGGAAGCCGCCACCTACATGAACTTGACCACCATCCGCCAGCCCCTTCAGCAAAGCGGACAATTGGCAACACGCGCCTTGCTCAATCTTTTGGAAGGACTCCCCCACGAGTTAGATTTTCCTCACTTTTTGCCCTTAGAATATATTGCAAGACAAACCATTTAGCGTTATACTAGATTGGTAAGTTTGGAAACGTTTCCAAGATATTTGGGTTTTCTCTCAAAATGATTATTGGTTGAACTTTTTAGATCATCTTGAAACTATAAAATACATTTGCAGGTGACTTACCATTATGAAACTATTTGATACATACCGCAATAAATTCCGTGTTGTTGTTCTATTGATGTGAGTTTGTTGTGAACTTCTAAATCAACTCATTCTTTCAATAAACAACTCTATAGTTCAAATCAAGCAGGAGTTTAATCTTTATGTCTCGTAATAAATTTATCGCATTGTTGTTGCTTACAGTTTTGGTTATGACCTCTGTAAGCTCCGTTTTCGCTCAAGATGATTTCACCGCAGCTCTTGAGAGCATCACCGGTGAAGGTATCGTCTGCCCAGAAGGCGAAGCAGAAATCACCTTCGCAAGTGGTGCAGTCGGTTTGGAAACTGAAGTTAACCGTGCATTGGCTGATTTCTTCCAAGAAACCTGCCCCAATGTTACTGTCACCTTCTCCCAAAACCCAGAAAGCGCAACCGAAATTTTGAACTTGTACCTCCAATTGTGGGAAGCACAAAGTGCAGATGTTGACGTTTTCCAAGTGGACGTTATTTGGCCCGCCATCATCGCTCCCCATGTTGTAGACATGAATGAATATCTTGATGAAGAAACCATCGGTGGCATCTTCGCAGACATGATCGCAGGTCAAACTGTAGATGGTCGCTTGGTTGCTATTCCTTGGTTCTCTGATGCAGCTGGTTTGTACTACCGCACCGACTTGCTCGAAAAATATGGCGTAGAAGTTCCAACCACTTGGGCAGAACTTGAAGAAGCCGCAGCTATCATCCAAGAAGGTGAAGTTGCAGAAGGCAACGCTGAATTTGCAGGGTATGTATGGCAAGGGAACGACTACGAAGGTTTGACCTGTGATGCCCATGAATGGGTAGTTTCTACCACTGGCGATTCCTTCATCACCGCTGAAGGTGAAGTTAATGTTACTGATCCCGCTTTTGCTGCCTTGCTTGAAAGCGCAGTAGGTTGGGTGGGTGGCATCAGCCCAGAAGGTGTTACCACCTACCAAGAAGAAGAAAGCCGTAACGCTTTCCAAAGTGGCAACGCCGCTTTCATGCGTAACTGGCCCTACGCATTCCCCCTCGGCAACAGCGAAGACAGCGCAGTTGCTGGTAAGTTCGGGTGGGTTCCCCTTCCCACCGGTGGCGTTCGTTCTGGCGCATGCTTGGGCGGTTGGCAAGTTGCTGTAAGTGCTTATAGCGACAACGTAGAAGCATCTGTAGAATTTGCTAAGTTCATGACCAGCTTTGAAGTTCAACGCCTCCGTGCTTTGGTTCAAGGTTTGTTGCCCAGCCGTCCTGCTGTATACGAAGACCCAGAAGTTGCTGCTAACGCTTTGTTCGCTGCTGCAGGTCCCATCCTTGGCACAGCATACCCACGTCCTTCTGTTATCACCGGCGATCGCTATGGTGAAGCAAGCGCGATCTTCTCTGGCGGAATCCACAAGATTCTCACTGGCGAAGTTGCTGTAGCAGATGGCTTGGCAGAACTTGATGCAGCACTCGCTGACTTCATGGCAGCTACTGAATAAGTATCCCTGAATGATCTATCTTCTTGAGTGAAGATGGTTTAAGTATTACAGGGGGAGTATGTTCATATACTCCCCTTTTTGTTACAGAAAATAGGAGGTCTTATGGCTGAAAATATGTCACCACATCAAGTAACATCCCAACAAAAAACAATTGCAACCGTTATCTCGCTTTTGTTCGCCGTGTTTGGGATAGGAATTGTTGTCCTCTTCATTTGGAGTGTGCTTAACGATCCAGATATATCACAAGCCGTTTCCACCAATCGGCTCATCCTCAATTTCTTAGACAATTATGGGATCATCATCCCCCTAACCGTTTTTGGTTTAGGCATCACTTTCATTAATTACTCCCAAAGATTATTGTCTGGTGACTTTATTGCTTCAGGCTGGGCACAATCCACAGTGTTTTGGGTCATGGTCTTTTCTATTCTGGGCATTGCCGTCCATGCTTTTCAAGTGGGCACTGCCAATATTGGGGTTGAGCTAGAAGATCAAATACCCTTCAATACTAATTTAATTTTAGGTTTAGCCGTTTTATCAATTGTTTGCGGTAGCGTTTGGCGATGGCTCGATCAAAACCGCAAACTTGTTTTCACAGTGGGTGAAGATACCATTGTCACCCGTCAAAACCTTGTCGCGTGGAACTTGCTCATCCCAACCGTGGTGGTCATGGTCTTGGTGGCGGCACGCCCCCTTGAACGTACCTTTGTTGGTAGCCTGACCGACCGCACTTTTGCTGGCGCAGTCACCAAAGAGGTTAACTTTGTTGGGTTACAAAACTATACGCGCTTATTAGGTTTTCGCATTGATACCATAGATTGCGTGCGCAATGAAGACAACAGCTGTTCAACCCAAGTTATTGAGAATACTGTTGAAGAGAACAGTGAAATCACCGTTGATCTAAATAGCATCCCTCAACTAGAACCTGCTACTTTAGACGTGGGGATAGATTTCCTTACCCCTTCTACCCTCAACCGCCTAATCGCTGAGAATGATAGCTTCAAAAACGGCTTGGCAACTGCCGTCAAAACCATCATAGAGGAAGGTGGCACAACCGTTAATGAGGTAGAGGTTGTTGAAGCGGTGAGTGGCAATATCCTTTCGGTGAGGGTAGATGGCACGTCACAAGAGATTGCCATGACGAAACGCCTCACTGAACTTGAAGGACTAGACCTGTCTGGGGTAGACCTCAATTATCCAACCGATGTGACATTGGAAGGGTTAAACACTTATCGTATCCGTAGCCGTGTCATTCGTGATGCACTGGATACTTTAGTAGCCGAACAATACAATCCCGATGAGGATGCCACAATTGATGATGTGAAGATCAGCGGATTTAGTAGCTTTGATTCCTTCGCAATCACCATCACCCGTATTGAAACCGCCGAAGAATCGGTTTATGAGAATGTGCGCGACAAAGTTGGAGAGGCATACCGCAACTACGCACAAGTAACCACTTTTGACTTCTTTGGAACGCGCTATGTTTTGAGCGCACGTGACGCAGAATTTTATGTTGCGGTTGGCAATACCCTCTTCTTCGCCGTTATCACGGTTACTGCCGAGTTGATTTTAGGGATGATTATCGCCCTGACTGTGAACTCAAAGTTTCCGGGTCGTGGTTTGGTACGCGCTGCTATGCTCATCCCCTGGGCGATCCCTACGGTTGTGTCTGCGAAGCTATGGTCATACATGCTGTTGGACAGTCGGATTGGCGTGATGAATGATATGCTCATCCGCTTGGGTGTCATCGAAAAATCCCTCTCATGGTTGGCATCGGTTGACACGCGCATCTGGTCATTAATCTTTGTGGATGTTTGGAAGACCACCCCATTCATGGCATTGTTGATTCTTGCCGGCTTACAAACCATTCCCAGTGATATATACGAAGCAGCGGATGTGGATGGTGCGGGGGTGATTCGCCAGTTCTTTAGAATCACGTTGCCTTTACTACGTCCCACCATTGCGGTGGCATTGGTCTTCCGCACTTTAGATGCGATTCGCGCCTTTGATGTGTTCGATGTTTTGGTTGGCAAACAGCTACAATCTATGGCGACCTACAACCAATTTGTGCTTGTCGAAACGCAAGAGTTTGGTTATGCCTCTGCTATTGGTGTAACTATGTTCCTCATCATTTTAGTTTTCACGATCATTTATGTGCGTGCGCTCGGAGTGGATGTAGAATAATGTATCAGAATCCAGTTATCAGAAGTATCCGCCAAATCCTCTTTTGGCTTTTGATTATCCTCATTTTGATCTTCACGCTCTTTCCTTTCTATTGGGCTGTAGTTGGCTCTTTCAAAAGTGAAGCAGAGATTAAAACCCCACCTGCCAGTTACATCCCGAATGAGATTGTGTTCAATAACTACTGGGGCGAGTTTCTTGATCCTGTGGTGAACATCGTCACAGAACGTGGTGCACTCCGCAATGAAAGTTTCTTGCGTGGGTTATTCAATAGTGCAATGGTTTCTAGCATTACCGTTTTGATCTCACTGGTGGTTGGCTCTTTTGCTGCTTATGCCATTGGGCGGTTACATTTTAGGGGACGTACCATCATGTTGTATTTGATCCTCTCAATGACCATGTTTCCGCTTATCTCGATCTTGTCGGGCTTGTTCACCATCATGACGGACTTGGGGCTGTTTGGCTCACTATCCGCCCTCATCATCACCTATCCGATTTTCACCTTGCCCTTCACCGTATGGGTCTTGGTTAGCTTCTTCAAGGGGCTTCCGGGTGAATTAGAGCAGGCAGCATTGGTTGATGGGGCAACACCTCTTCAAACCTTCTACATGATCTTATTGCCCTTGACAGCCCCAGCATTGGTGACAACTGGTTTGTTGGCATTCATCGGTGCATGGAATGAATACTTGTTGGCGGTGACGTTCACGGTTATCAACAGCAACGCCTACACGGTTCCCGTTGCTATCGCTCGCTTTACGGGTTCTATCCCACGTGAAGAGCCGATTGCTGAACCGTTAGCCGCCACCGTGATTGTGACCTTGCCGTTGGTGTTGCTGGTTTTGATCTTTCAACGTCGCATCATTCAAGGGTTAACCGCTGGTGCGGTCAAAGGCTAAACGCCTTGATAGCGGAGTAACGCTATGATCTTCATGGTGGAAGGCGAAGTCCGTTCATTCATTCCGCTCCAGACCTTTCGGGCGGAATGGGGCTTGCCTTCCACCTTCAGCACCGCCACCTTTCAACCGAAAGCGTGGGAAGGCTTGGGGAGCGTAGAGCGTGCTTCGTCCGCTATACACGGCATGCGCTCCTCCCTGCTTGAATCCCTCCCTAACGCGCTTGCCCTGCCTGCTTTGTTGCCACACATCTACACGATCAGCACTCACTTTGAACAACTGTTGCTAGAAGCGAATGAACAGATTGGGCTAAAGCCTCAAGAGATTGATTTTGCGGTGAGTGGGTTAGCCGGGGTGCTTTCTGCATTTGCCTATGAAGCCATTCGTCAGCATGCCACCCATGCCCCCCCTCCCACGTTTGAAGCGGTTTACTATCGTTGGTTGCAAGATTCTGTGCATGTGGACGGCACAGTATATCCCTATCATCATCATGATGAAGCGTGGCGTATTCAGTTGATACACCACGCTTATGGACGGGTGGGAATGTGTGTGACGCTCCCCAAGCAGGTCGTTTATGTGGAGGACAAGACGCTTGCTTGCCCAGCTGAAGGCATCATGGCAAGTTTGCTACGCGCCCTCATCACCCACCTCAACGAGGCATTAGCCAACGGGCTGTAGCGTTGGGCGCGTGCGCAATGTCACCACGCTGAAGTACAGCAACATTCCCCCCAACAAGATGCCATACGCCAGCCCTGTTAAACCATCCACTTGTAGGACGGATTGACCACGAAACGCCTGCCACGTGATGATGCCCAGCACGCCCCCATAGGTGAGGAACGCCCCCCACACCCACGCCAAGCGCGTCCCCTCACTGAAGCGATGGCGCATTTGCATCAAGAGCCAGCCCAACAACGCCAGTGCTTGAATCCCATGAATGCCGACGAAGTGGGCAAGGCGCAAATCCCCGTATTGGGTACTCCAGCCGACGAAGGGCAGTCCCTCGCCTCCATCTAAACCGCCAACCGTGTGACCGCCGATCATGGCAGAAAACTCACCCTGTTGTAAGATTGCCATTTGCTCCGTCGTGGGGTCAGTCATCAAGTAGCCCATGCCAAACCCGATCAGCATCAAGACGGTGCCCAATCGTAAACTCCACGCAAACGGACGATCCTGCACATTCAAGGTCATCAATGGGAAGATTCCCACCAAGCTAACCATGTAGAAAATGCTGATGGCAGTCGCCATGATCGACCACATCGCCGTATCAAACGGGGTGGCAACGTTGTAATGTGAGGCAGTGCCCCGTGCCCCTTGTACCAGAATGACCAAGATTTCAGCCGTGAGGGTGAAGGCGGCAACGTTTAAGATGATGGATTTTAGTCGAGCGTTCCCCTTGATGTAGTGATATGTCCATAGCATGGTGGCGGCGTACATTGCCAGCGAGATCGAAAACTTGGCGGTTTTGTTCCATGTGGATACGCCTAAAACCATGCGCGAATCGACAAGCATCCCAACGATGCCAATCACAAACGTAATCACATTCAAGAAGAAGAATAGGGTCATGGCGCGGTTGGTCTTCCATGCGGAGGCAACCAATTGCAGGACTGGGTGGGAAGTAGGTTGAGTGTTCATTAGCAGTATCATTCCTATATTCAGATAACAAATTCACAAGATTAGAACGTTCTGATTCACTATACGCCGTAAATAAAATAAAGTTGCACACACCCAACCTGAAAACTTGTAAAGAAAGGATATATCCAATGGTAGGGTACAAAGTGTGGCGTGGGGTGTTTCGTGCCATACTCATGCCAACCAAAACAAAAGGATACACGCATGGATACGCTACAACCTACTCAACCTTTATGGGAGCAGATGCACCACCAACAAGCCAGTGGTGTCCTCTTAGAGCAAGCATTGCGCTATGCCCAAGCCTACACACAAGGCATTGCTGAACGCGCGGTCTTTCCCACTACAGACGCGCTTGCCCAGTTACAGGCGTTCGATGTCCCCTTGCCGACGGAGCCTCAAGCAGGAGAAACGCTCTTGCGCCTGTTGCATGAAATCGGTTCACCTGCTACCACTGCCCAGATCGCTGGGCGGTACTTCGGCTTTGTGAACGGTGGGGCAATCCCCGCGGCAGTGGCGGCAAAGTGGCTGGCGGATGTGTGGGATCAAAACGGGGCGTTACATGTGATGTCGCCGATTGTGGCAACGCTGGAACAAGTGTGTGAACGTTGGTTGATTGAATTGTTTGAGTTGCCTGCTGAGAGCGCGATGGGGTTGGTGGGGGGAACCTCCACCGCCACCTTGTGCGGATTGGCGGCAGGACGCTTTAGGCTATTGCAACGCTTGGGGTGGGATGTCAACGAACAGGGATTATTTGATGCGCCACGTTTGCGCGTGGTCATGAGCCAACAGGCGCATGCTTCGGTCAAGAAGGCTTTGGCAGTGTTGGGGTTTGGCAAGCAACAGCTTGAACTTGTCCCGATGGATGAACAAGGACGCTTACGCTTGGCAGACCTGCCGATGCTCGATGACCATACGCTGGTGATTTTGCAGGCAGGGAATGTGAACACGGGTGCGTTTGAGGATTTTGCTGCGGTGTGTGCGCAGGCACGCCAAGCGCAAGCATGGGTACACATTGATGGCGCGTTTGGGTTGTGGGCGCACGCTTGCGAAGCCACCCGTCACCTGACCAACGGGATGGGGCAAGCCGACTCATGGTCGGTTGATGGGCACAAGACGCTCAACACGCCCTATGATTGTGGCATTGTGCTGTGCAAAGATCGCCCCGCTTTGATGCAGGCGTTGCAAGCATCGGGCGCGTACTTGCAATTGAGCGAACAACGCGACGGAATGTTCACCACGTTGGACATGTCACGTCGGGCACGCGCGGTTGAATTGTGGGCGACGCTTGCCACGCTAGGGCGTACAGGGATGGACGCGCTGATTGCTCGCTTGGTTGGGCATGCGCAACATTTGGCACGCCTGCTACAAGCGGACGATTTCCTGATTGTGAATGAGGTGGTTTTCAATCAGGTTTTGATCCAATGTACCACCCCCACCGAAACCCAACTCACGCTACAACACCTACAACAGAGTGGTGAGGCTTGGTGTGGGGGGACAACATGGAACGGCAAACCTGCCATCCGCGTGAGCGTGTGTTCGTGGGCAACCGAGACGCACGACATCGAGCGCACCGCTCGCGCCTTTCGCCACTCACGTGACTTAGCGCAAGCGAGCAACGAGGTAACGATCTAAGCCAGCGTAGTCCTGCCGAACCTCAGCGGATTCGAGTGGAAGGGTGCGGTGTGCCAGTTCTAGCACCGCCTCCCCTTGATCCGCGCCAAACTCCACCAGCACCCACGCCCCTGCTGAACAAGCATGGGGCACTTGTTGGAATAGCTCGGCAATGCACGTTAAGCCCCCCTCTCCACCATCTAGGGCAAGGCGTGGCTCCCACGCGCTCACTGCTAACTCAGGCAAGACTTCTGTGGCAATGTAAGGGGGGTTGGAAATCACCATATCTAACCGAAGCCCACGCGCAATGAGTGGCTCAAGCAGGTTGCCGTGTAAAAAGGTGATGGGGGTAGCTTGTTCGACAGCGTTACGTTGTGCCACCGCCAATGCTTCCGTGCTGATGTCGGTAGCGTATACCGTGCAATGCGGACGCAACGCTTTGAACGTCACCGCCAATGCCCCGCTCCCTGTGCCAACGTCCGCCACAGTACGCGCCTCGTCTGTTGGGATGCACGCCAGCGCGGTCTCTAGCACTAGCTCGGTTTCTGGGCGTGGGATCAACACGGACGGATTCACCCAGAACGTGCGGTCATACCATGCCTTGTAACCACGAATGTACGCGACTGGCTCGCCCTGTTCACGACGCGCCAAGTAGGATGCAAAGCGTTCTGCTTCGTCGGCAGTCAACACTTGTTCGGGATGGGTGAATAAGTAAGCGCGGTTGGGTTGCTCAAGGGCATCACACAATAGCACTTGGGCATCAAGCGATGGGGAACTAGAACGCCCCTCTAGGCGTGTTCGGGCAAAGAGGAGCGTTTGTTGAATGGTGGACATGATGCGTATTAAACCGCCGCCAATTTTTCCGCTTGTTCTTGGGTAGCAAGCTGGTCAATGAATTCATCCAATTTGCCATCCATCACCACCGGCAGGTTATAGTTGCTGTAGTTGATGCGGTGGTCGGTCACGCGCGATTGGGGGTAGTTGTACGTGCGGATCTTCTCCGAGCGATCACCACTGCCTACTTGCTTACGGCGATCTCCTTCTTGTTCAGAGATTTGTTTCTCAAGCTCCATCTCATACAAGCGATTACGCAACGCCTGCCATGCGCGAAGTTTGTTTTGTAGCTGGCTACGTTCGTCCTGCATTTCAACCACAATGCCACTGGGGATATGCGTCAAGCGCACCGCAGAGTCGGTGGTGTTCACGCTTTGCCCGCCCGCGCCTTGACTGCGATAGACATCCACGCGGACATCGCTCACGTTGATTTCCACATCCACCTCATCCAATTCGGCGAGGATGGCGACGGTGGCGGTGCTGGTGTGAATGCGCCCTTGCGATTCGGTTTCTGGCACACGTTGTACACGATGCACCCCCCCCTCATACTTGTAGCGACTATACGCCCCTTCACCCTTAACGATGAACTTGACCATGCTAAAGCCACCGATGCCGGAATCATGTTCCGCCAGCAACTCATACTTGAACTTGTGTGCTTCTGCATAGCGCGTATACATGCGGTATAAGTCGGCGGCAAACAAGCCGGCTTCGTCTCCGCCTGCACCAGCGCGAACTTCAATAATCACGTTCTTGCTATCGCGTGGGTCTTTGGGTAACAGCATGACCTTAAGTGCTTCTTCAATGAGTGGGATGCGCTCTTTTGCCTCATCAAGTTCTACCTGTGCCAGATCACGAATATCAGGGTCAGCATCCTTGAGCATCTCCTTAGCATCGTTTAGTTGCTGTTGGGCGGCTAAATACAGGTGATACTGCTCAATGATCGGTTGCAAGTCTGAACGTTCTTTCGCCAGTTTTGCCACCTGTTCAAAATCCGACAAGGTAGACGGATCCACCATCAGGCGGTCAATTTCGTTAAAGCGGGCATTAATCCCCGCCAATTTATCTAACATGCTTCTTGTTCCATCCTATTGCACATGAACAGACAAGCGACGACAGTGGGACGTTCGTCTGCGATACAGGGAGCCAACTGGTTGGAATGGCGAATAACATCGCGTGTCTGGATTTGTGATGCTTACAGATAGTGATTTAGTATATCCGATTGCCCAATGCCGTTCAATGTGTGCCTGTTGCCAGTTCACACAAAATCCGATATACTCAGGAGCATGATAAACAATCTGCTTGCTTCTCTCACCCCTAACCGAATGCCGTATTCCTTCCCATAAAGTGCATGGTGGGTTGGTGAAGAGGGTGCGCGTGATGCCCTAACTAGCAAATTCTTTGACCGTCTGCCGTTGCAGGCGGTTTTTTGATTTGAGACAATAGCCCCTATGTAACGGCAATATGTAACACAAAGGAAGAACAAAACCACTATGAATCAATTTATCCACGTTTCTGTGGCGTGGCCCTATGCAAATGGGGACATGCACATCGGACACCTCGCTGGGGCGTATCTGCCTGCTGACATATTCGCGCGTTATCATCGCCTTGCTGGCAACCATGTTTTGATGGTGAGTGGGAGCGACAGTCACGGCACCCCCATTTCTGTGGAAGCAGACAAGCGTGGGGTTACGGCGCGTGCGGTGTTTGAGCATTATCACGAACGCTTCCTTCAAACACAGCAGAAGGTGGGCATCAGCTATGATTTGTTCACCCACACCGATACCGAAAACCATCATCAAATTGCGCAAGACTTTTTCACCACCTTGAAGGCGCGTGGCTATCTCTATACCGAAACGCAACAACTCATGTATAGCCAGCAAGAAAACCGTTTCCTGCCCGATCGCTATGTGGAGGGGGAATGTTACCTGTGTGGATACGACACCGCACGGGGCGACCAATGCGACAACTGTGGCAACTTGATGGATGTCACCAAGCTGATCCGCCCACGCAACCGCAACAACCCACAAGATCAATTGGTGATTCGGGATAGCGAACATTACCTCTTCGCCCTTGACCAGTTCAGTGAACGCCTGCTGGCATACCTTGACCAACATGAAAGCCATTGGCGGTCAAACGCTGTGAACTTCACCCGTAACTTCATTCAAGATGGGCTACATGGGCGAGCCGTCACCCGTGACATTGACTGGGGTATCGCTGTGCCGTTGGAGGGGTGGGAAGCAAAACGCCTATATGTGTGGTTTGAGGCGGTCATGGGGTATTTCACCGCCAGCATTGAGTGGGCAAAGGCGATCAAAGGTGAACCAGACGCATGGAAGCAGTGGTGGTATAACCCTTCTGCTCGCATTTACAACTTCTTGGGCAAGGATAACGTGCCCTTCCATACCATCTTTTGGCCCGCCGAGTTGATGGGCGTGGATGGATTATACAACGATGGCGATTCCACACCGCTTAACTTACCCTACGATGTGCCCGCCAATGAGTTCATGAACATTGAAGGGAAGCAATTCTCTAAAAGCCGTAACTGGGCAATCTGGATTCCTGATGTCCTCGAACGCTACCAAGCCGATGCTGTGCGCTATTATGTGGCGCAAAGCATGCCAGAATCGAAGGATTCCGATTTCTCTTGGGAGGCATTCTTGAACCGTGTCAATAACGAATTGGTGGCGGCATGGGGGAACTTGGTCAACCGTATGGTTGGCTTTGCATATAAACGCTTTGAGGGCACCGTCCCTGCGTATGATGTCCTCACGCCAGCGGATGAGGCGATCTTGGCGAAGGTGGAAGCAGGCTTTGATGAAGTGGGACAACTGATTGAGGCGGTTAAACTGCGTGAGGCATTGAACGTTGTCATGACCTTAACGCGCGACACCAACGCTTATTTAGATGGGCGTGCGCCATGGAGTGCGTTCAAGCATGATCCAGTTGATGCGGCTCGTTCGGTGTATACCGTCTTGCGCGTGATTGATAACCTCAAGACGATGCTTGCCCCATGGCTTCCCTATAGCTCCCAACAGGTGCATGAGATGCTGGGCTATGATGGGCAACTCTTCGGTGACTTGAACATCATCACCCTGCACGAAACCACGCGCGATCATCTTGCCCTCAGCTATGATCCTAGCAAGGCAATCGGCAAATGGGAGAAGAGCGCGTTACAACCGAACACCCCCCTGCGTGATCCGAAACCGCTGTTTGTCAAGCTAGAGCCGGAAATGGTGGAGGCAGAGCGCGTGTACTTGGGGCAACCTCGCCAAGAGCAACCGATCACCCTGTAAGGCATAGACAAGGGACAGCGTATGCTGTCCCTTGTGTGGGGAGATGCTTAATTACTGGGGCGTTCGGTTTGGGTGATGAGGACATCATCAATGCGGAGTGTATCGGCATTGGTGGTGGAAATGCGGATGATCCCTTCAGGGAGCAATAGCGACAAGCGTTCATCAAGGCGCAATTGTCCATCATTGAAGATCATCAACTGATCGCCAACCAAGCGCACGGTGACATCTTCCCACGCGGTGCGCCCATAGAAGTTAACCAATGGGAAGGTTTGAATCACCTCGCCTGCACTGTCCATCAGCTTGACATCAACGTTCCCTGCTGAACCTTCCAGCATTAACCGTCCGTCTTCGCTCTCCTGAATGGCGATGCTAAACCCGCCGACTTCACTCCACAGGCGGAAGCTAATGTTCATAGCATCTGCATAGAAGCCGTCTTGCGGTTGAAGCGTCGCCTCACGATTCAAGCGAACGTATTGATTGCCGTTAGCTTCGCGCTCAATCGTCACGTTGGCAGAATCACTCCGTTGCCATGTCGTGGGGAAACTAGGCAAATCGAAGCGGTCGCTGACGGATTCTGCGCGTTGTAGATGCAGGTTATCCAAGCGGATGGGACGGTTGGTGCTGTTAACTTGGAACAAGGCACGCCCTGCTTGTAGGGATGGGATGATGAGATCATCCACCACAAAGAGCAATTCGTAATCCAGATACACATAGAGGCGTGCCCCTTGTGCCCAGATGGTGGCGGTGTACCAAGTGTTGCCACGTAGTGCGGCGTTTTCAGTGTGCAAGTAGCGTTCACTATCGCGGTCGAAGATGTCTACTTCTGGGGCATTGCGCTTGAAAACCACCAAGCCAGGGAAGAACTCTAAAGCGTAGTAGCCTGCTTCGCTCTCACGGAAGACATAGCGTATGCCCCCAGCGTTGGGGTCTAGGTTGAATTTGAAACTTGTCACCAAGTCCATAGCATCCACATCCAACCATTCAGGCGTGTCTAACCCCTCAATAATCGCCGTCTGGCGTAAGTTCCCTTGTCCCACCAAAACATCTTCCCCGTTCTCATTGATAACCTGCCATGCTTCAGCATCTACCTCCCAGTTAACAATGGAATCGGCAGTCTCAAAGCCCGTGAAGTATGGCAAGCTACCGAGTAATGGGGTGGCGGTTGGTGACAGAGTGGCGGTTGCTGTTGGGGGAAGGAGCGTCGCCGATGGGCTAGGGGGGGTATGCGTTGCCGTTGCCATTAGGGTGACGGTCATCGTGGCGGTTGCTGTGGGCGTGGCGGTCGGCAGATCAGTGGGCGTAAGGCTGGGCGTAGCGGTAGCGGTGGGAACTTCAGCAATGGGCAAGGCTTCTACATTGCCAACCGTGCTGAATAGTTCTTCTGCCATCGGTATCCAACCCTTGCTTCCATCGCTCAACACAATCTCAAACCAGTCGCGCTGGCTGTTCATGCCGCTCAACTCAAAAATATCGCCATTGCGCAACGTCTCTAACTCTGTTGCCGTCTCTGAAGGGGCAGAGCGCACCACCACATTCCGCGTGATATACGCCAATGGGATGGAAGGGGTTGCCGTGAGGGTGACGGTTGGGGTCGCGGTCAAAGTCAAGGTGGGGGTATGCGTTGGGACGATTGCCAGTTGTGTTGCCAATATGGCAGTCTGATTATTCTGATTGAAGAGGTATCCAGCGGCGATGCCCCCGCCCAGCACCAGCAACCCCACTAGCGCGTATATCCAGTTCCGATTGCTACTTTGCTCTACCTGTGCGCCCAGTTGCGTGTTGGTGAATACGGTTCGCGCACCGTCCATCTGTGCGGTTGGGCTGGGGGGCATGGTGGCAACATTCGCTCGCGCTTGGTTGCGCGTGTCAGCAAACTGTGCCAACAGTGTATTGACATCCGTTTCATCGGATTTCTTTTCAACATAACGCTCACGGATGGCGGTCTGGGCGATCTTGCGGATCATGGTGGGGGAGGCGGTGAGCGTTGTGCCAGATTGTTCTACGGCAATGGCGAATGCTTCGGCAAAGGCGTTCGCCGTAGCGAAGCGGTTATTGCGATCTTTGTCTATGGACTTGGTGAGTACCGCGGCAATAGCAGGGTGCATATTCTCATCGAAGGTGTGCGGGTCTGGCACGGGTTCTTGAATGTGCTTGAGCATCACGCCCATCGGTGTATCCGCCGTATACGGCAACCGCCCTGTCAGAACTTCCCACAACATCACGCCCAGCGCGTATAGGTCAGTGCGAGCATCAATATTCTTTTCGCCCAATGCCTGCTCTGGAGACATATAGCCCGGCGTTCCCACCGCAAACCCAGTTTGCGTTAGGCTACCTCCCCCTTGTGTATCATTGGCATTCACCCGTGCAATCCCAAAGTCGGTGACGAAGGCGTTCCCCTCTTCATCCACTAGAATATTAGAAGGTTTGATGTCACGGTGAATGACTCCTTGCCGATGGGCATAGTCAATGGCGGCACAAATTTGGTTGAACATATACACGACTTCACCGAGCGGAAGCCGTCCGCGTCGTGTGAGATCCTCTAGCGTTCCACCTTGTAAGAAGCGCATGACAATATAAGGAGGGGTGTTGCGTCCGTCGTAATCATATAGGGGTAAGATGTGTGGATGCTCTAAACGAGCAACCAATTGTGCCTCTCGTAAGAAGCGTTCAAGCAAGTCTGGATCGGCTTGGAAGTTAGTATGGATGACCTTCACGGCGACAAAACGCTCAACGTTGGGATGGAAAGCACGATAGACCGTTGCCATCCCACCCTTACCAACTAACTCTACAATCTCATACGGTCCTAAACGGGTACCAATCATCTTTTCTGCTCCAAGCCACCCCACCAACTAATTAAACGGTATTGTAACATAACCCATCCCTACAACAGTAACTAGGCTATATAGAACTTGGGAAAATAGTTCTGGGTGGATACAAACCTTGAATGCCATGATTATAAAGGTTGAAGGGAGTAACGTCTATTTGATACATGAAACTTGCTTAAAAAACCTTTAACGCCACCATTCTCCACTAAATTGAATCTTGGCGTATATATCCGCAAGGTTCAATTGAATGTCTAAGGATGGAATATCCACCATCCGATCCAATCCCATTTTATCCACATACAACCAACCCAACTGTGTGCGACTGTAGCGTTCAATACGGGGCATATTTTGGGCAACCAACAGATAGTCTTGTACGCTATCCAACATGCGATAGTGTGCCAACTTGGTTACACGGTCTAGTAGCTCGGTTGACGGAGAAATCACCTCAATCATCACACTTGGATTGAGGAGCATATCAGCAAATTCGCCTTGCAAAAACTGCGGATCATGTGCACACACCACCACATCCGGATAGGCGAAAGCATCCTCTGCCAGTAACTTCACGCGCATATTGGTGGTATAGACTTCTGCCGATTGTCCCAGCAAGGCGAAGTTCAACAGGGCAGTGAGGTTAGCGGTAATCAAGCTATGATGGCGGCTGGCACCTGTAGAGGTAATCACATGGTTATCTATGACTTCATGGCGAGCATTAGAATGGGGTTCAAACGGGATGAACGCCTCTTCCGTTGGGCGGGGGTTAAAATCCGAAAGGTTGCTCATACATCACCTAATGAGTTGATTGCTTATGCGAAAGGTGGGGGGACACGTTATCCGCGTCCCCCATACCATTTAATTCTGTGGACCGGTTGCCATGTGGAAGACCATCAAGTAATCCCCATAGGTGTTTTGTGCGGCATTGACCAAGTAGTTGTAGTATCCTCCCACTTGGCTTTCATCAATGGGAAGTGTGAGCATCGCATCATAAACTCCGCCCCCCAATGGGCGTTCTTGTGAGCGTGTCACATAACTGGTGGAAAGATCGTATGATTCCCCCCAACACAAATCGGGATTGCCAGAATCATCACATACCACATAGTAACCTTGATCGTCGGTCATGATGTTGTAGTCCGCGTCAATCAGGCTTAGGTAGGGGTCATACGCATTGGTGACGGAAATGACATACGCGCTGACAGGTACGCCAGAAAGTGCCATCCCCTGTGTGATTTGCGTGGAGAAGGTATCCCCCGCCCCATCTGCAGACGAATAGGTCATGCCCTCTAAGATCAATACGAACTCACCGTTTTGGTCATCACGCCCACCCACAACCAACGAAATATCGGAGAACGCGCTTGCGCTGGTGTTGGCAAAAACCACTTGCGAATTCAAATTAGAGTTACTGACGAAACCGCTGGTGGGCAAGTCTAGGGTGTAATTAGAGACGGAGAGTTCATCATCCGTACACAAGCCCTCTCCGTTAGCATCCAATACCGCCAACACAGGATCAAACCCGTTTACCCCCTGCACCGTCGCGGTGTAGTTATAACCCGAACGCATTTGAATGACCGAAACTTCCACCCCGTTGGTGAACGTCCCCCCATCTTCACACGTCACTTCGCGCCCAAGTGGACCCGTCACTTGCATGGCGGGTGACTTGCGCTCTCCGCCAACATTGGCAGGAACAGGCGTTGGGGCGGTGGTGGCGGGGTTGAGTTTTGCCTCTTGCGCGGTGGCATAACCCACCAACTCAACCGCATCAATCTCATTCCATTCGCCCATAGCAACTTGATCGACATAGACAATCACTCCGTTAACCCGTTCGGTCATGGGTGGGATTGCCAAGCTAAACACGCCGGGGCAACTGGTATCCGTATCTTGGCTGTTGGCAAGCGCGATCTCTTGCCCGCCTTCGGTCATGATGGCAACCGAGACAATTGAGCCACGCCCATAATTCTGGAAGATATTCACTTGAGTAGGATAGACCGCTTCATCATAGCGCAATATCAACCGTTCGTTGTCGGCAACGGTTGCGGATGCCCACGCGGTGGCTGCATCTGCGCAGGTTAGGCTGTTCGGCGCACCTGTGGCTTGTTGTGCGCTCCAGTCTGTTGCAGAAAACTGTGTGCTACCTTTAGCAGTGCTTGCCCACTGGCGAATCTCACCTTGTGCCAACGCGGTTTGGGTGAGAATAAAAATTAGACTGAACACCAACCCAATCAAAGACTTATGCTTCATCAAGATCAACCTTGTATGCAATTTATCATCAAAGACATTTCGCTTCATGATAAGGCACATCACAGGAGATGGCAAACCTATCGCGGTATGGATTGGGTTAGAACATCGTGTTTTGGGGGAATGTTACACAGGTAAAAATTGTTTAGTAAAACCAGTATATCTTGTTGGTGGTCTTAAATTCAACAGGGTCGTGTGAGAACACCTTCTCTGCTAGATCGCATAACTTTGTACGATCCTCACAAATAACGTGGTTTATCCCTAGTGCATGGAATACTTCTGCTTCGGTGGCATTAGGATGGTTTATGGCATAACTACTTAAGTTGAGTGACTCTCGCCATAGAATATCAGCTTTGTCGAAATATACTAAAAAGAATGTGGGATCATCCACAAGAACGCTACTTCCTTCTGGAATACGCCAACCGATTAATTGAAGCTCATCGAGTGTCCGTTGATTGATCTTATGTTGGATAGTCCAATTTAGATCTCGAATCAGAATTGTTGCTGAGATCGGAATAATAATAATTGTGACAATGAATAATATACTACGATAACGGACTAATCCAGCTATCGAAAAAGCAACGAGTGGAGCGATAATTGCTGTATATCCCACAGCAGTAATGGAGGTTGTGAACAAAATTGCAATCGTTACAATCGTTACAATAGCGACTCTACGCACCAATCCTTTTTCAATACATCCTGCGATGATTAACCCTATAACCATCACACTGGCGTAAAGGGGAGTGATAGCATTATAAACGGGTATATAATACGACAATATAGACGATAGTGTGAATGAAAACTGAGAAGTATAGTTATTGCTTACTTGCGGTGTTATTGCTATATTATCAACCACATTTGGAAAATAATGGAATGTCAAATATAATGTTAAAGATAAGATACATCCCAGTAGATAGTACAGTATAATCTTGAATTTAGTTCGATCAGGTTGGGCTATCCAATCCCATACTAAACCCACCCCAAACAAGAAAGCCACTAAAATAGAAGGATATATTATGGACTCTAAACCTACATATAGAGAGATGCCACCCAATATCAGATAAAACTTTTTATGGGTATATTGATAAACGACAAAACTTAAGATCAATAAACTACTATGCAATGCCATTCCAATGTCATTCCTCAGATTGTGTGACATCCGCAAAAAAGTGGGATGAATTAAAACAAATATCATCCCAACCACTACAACGGGGATAGCAACAAAAGATGACTTTTGCCATTGGATGGATAACGCACTTCCTAAAACTAAGGTAGATATGAATGAAATCATCACTGAAAATAGTCTCATATTTTCAAAAGATGATCCCGCATACTTAAGCCATAAAGCCATCCATTTATAGTAGTGACTAAATAAAGGATGATAATCTTGAGCTATTAATATCTGATCCAATTGCCCCTTATTTAGAAAACTGACCGCCATACTTACCGACCATGGTTCATCTGGCAGATCAAGTATCATGTAGTGTGGTGTCGCAATAAAGTAGTAGACTGATATTCCCAAGAAAATGGTGAACAGAAAAACACTACTTATTACAATATGGCGTGATGTGAGTGATTGAGTGTTGTCGTAACTACTACTCAAGTAAATCAAAACACTAGCACAAACAGTCCAACCAATTAGATATGCCCACGTAAGCACATTCGTTTTATTGATTCTTTCGATTTGATCGGGTGTAAATTCAAGAAGGAGAAATATATATACTCCAATATATAATAATAATCCTAAATATTTGATCGTCCCAGAACGTTTTAACTCTGCTTGTATATTGGCTTCAAAAAAGAAAATCAAAGGTGACAGTAGCATACCCAGAAATATAGGTATCAACATGACATCAGTGTTTATCCCGCTGACTTGTGTGAATCGCTCAATTTGTTGTGGGGTTGATGAGGCATATAGCAAGAACAAAATAGCCGAAATGATGACAACGGTAATGGCAATCAGTTTGGTTTTGATGAAGCGCAACATTATCAATATCCCAACCTACTAAATTATTACTAACTTACAGGATGTAACTTTTGAAGTTACATCCTGTAGGAGATCTTTATTCCGTCGGGGTACTCATATCAACACGCACACCGGGTCCCATCGTTGCTGCG
>JBMOEO010000053.1:0-25096 GCA_049318945.1 Phototrophicaceae bacterium
AGCAACATATTCCCCTCCGCCACATCACGCGGAATCCAAGTGGTGAGTTGCTCTTGAATAACGGCTTGTTGTGTTTGCAAGGCATACACGCGGATTGCCTGTGCGCCATTTGCCCACCCCCATAAGCCCGACCCCATCACTAACAGGCTACTAAATCCGAACGCCATCACCGTTAAAATCCCCCACATCCAACACCCGGGACCTCTACTGTCCACATCAGGCGTTTCAGTTGGAGGGGATTGGGTTGGAATAACGGGGCGACGCGGTTGGGTTTGATCGTTTCGTTCAGTCATGCTAGGGTTCTCATGTTGTTTAATGTGGGATTATAGCGAAGCCAACACGGATGTTAAGTGTACACCACAAGCGAAACCAATATGTTATACTATGCGTATAGCAGTCATAGGTTCAAAAAATCCAATCTTTACGAAAGGTTCACACATGGCATCTCAATCTTTCTTCGATAAATTGAATACCCTCATCAGTGCCAACATGCACGGGATGGTGGATCGTGCCCTAGAGGCAAACTCCGTTAAAGTGATGGATGAGTACATCCGCCAAGTAGAACGCAACCTTGAAGAACTAGAGGAATCCACCGCCAGCGTAGGCGGAACGGTGCGCACACTCAAGCGTAAGTACGAAGAATTGATTGCCCAAACCGAGAAACTAGATCGTGATATTGATACGCTCATCATCAAGGGCAAGAACGATTTAGCGGGTGCGGCTCAAACAGAACTGAATGGCAAGCAGAAATCGGCGCAGGAATACTATGGGCAGTGGCAAACTCAAGAGCAACAATACCAAACGATGCTCAACATGCGCCTTAAGCTGGAGGCAAAACTGACCACCGTCAAGCAAGAACGCCAACAAGTACAGGCTTTGATGGAATTGGCAGCAGCGAAGAAGCAAACCCTCAAGACCGTGAAAAGCCTTGATGACATCGTGAAGCTAGGCGACCAAGACGTGAACCGCATCGCGTCCTCCATCCGTGACCGCATTGACCAAGAAGATGCTCGCCTTGAACTTGCCACCAAGTCCATCTCTGACCAAGTGAACGAAGCCGTCTCCAGCAGTGAAATTGACATGCAGCTAGAAGAACGCCGTCGTCGCTTGTTGGGCAATTCCTAAACACAATTGCTTTAACGGGGAATCTTCTATAGATTCCCCACACCGTTCTAAACACCTGCCCAAGCTAAAGGGGGAAGCATGACATCCACACCACACTATCTCACCACTGGCGCAAAACCCTTCTTTCATCGTGGCTCAAGCGTGGGGTGTTTGTGCTTGCACGGCTTTGCCGCCGCCCCTGCCGAAGTGCGCTGGCTTGCGGATCATCTGGTGCAACAACTGAGCTGGACGGTTTATGCTCCACGATTGGCTGGGCATGGCACGCATGAGCGCGACCTCATCCGTGTGCAATGGCAGGATTGGTACGCCACCGCCTTAGACGGCTACGAAATCCTGAGCCAACAGTGTGAACACGTGTTCATTGCTGGGTTTTCAATGGGTGGCTTGTTGGCACTCAAACTGGCGAGCGAGGTTTCGGTTGAGGCGGTGGCGGTGCTTTCTGCCCCGTTGTGGTTTGATCGCTCCCAAGTTCGTCTGGTACAGTTGCTCCATTCCTTCATCCCCATGTGGAATGTCGAACACGATCAAGCGTTGGCACAAGCCATCCTAGACGAACAGCAAGCCCGCCAAGAACCCGTCATTGGGCGCACACACTATCGGCGGTGGTCAACCTCTGCCATTGGGCAAGTGCATCAACTGGCACAAGTTGCCCGTGAGTGCGCCCCTCATATCACCTCCCCTAGCGTGTTGATTTATGGCGAGCGTGACGAATTGGCGTTGCCTGCACACATGGACTACCTCGCCCAGCACATTGGCAGTAGCGTGGTGCAAACCCACCTCGTCCCAGAATGCGACCACGTTCTCACCCAGAACCGCCACCATCAACAGGTTTTTCAACAGGTGGAAGCATTCTTCCGCCAGCATCTCACCCTCTAGGAGATTCATACCCCATGTCTTTTGGCGCGTACAACTTACACACAGACTTACAAGAACTCAAGAATATGGTTGACTCATTACCCACCTACTTGAAGGGGGATCAGTTATATGGCTCGGTTGGGGGAGGGTTCTTCACAGGGGGACGCAACCCCAATCTAACCATCGGGGGGATTCTGTTGCGCGTGCGTCGCCTGTATGTGTTTCAAACGCGCTTGACGGATTCCCAACTGCACACCTTGCAACAGGTGAATAGTGCCCATCAGACAATCGCACAACAACACACCGAACGGTATCGCGCCCGCCTTGAACGTGAAGCACACTCGCGCTTAGATGCCATCCTGCCGTTCGTCAAAGAATGTCTACAAAACCCTGCCCAGTGTCGCTCCATCTATCCGCCCGAAGTCCTACGGCGCACCATCACCCAAGAAATCCTCACCCACTTAAGCCAAGACCATAGCATCCCGACAGAGTTGAGTCAAAAGGTTGCGCTAGTCGATCGGCGGTTACGTGGGGCGGTACGCCCTGCTGATTTTGTGTGGGATGTCACGCTAACGGAGGTCTATCCTGCGGATGTGTTTTGGTGGATGTACATGTGCCCGCGAGAGATTGGCGACTGATCGGACGGGCAATTCCCCATCCGATGCGTGAATAGGCTAAACGTTACAAATCTGATAGGCTTGGCGCAATGCCTCTGATGGATCGCCCAGCGGGATGAACTCCTGCCCCAGATAGCCTTGATAGCCCGTGTCGATGATGGCGCGGACAATGGCAGGGTAATTCAATTCTTGCGTATCCCCTATCTCATTGCGACCGGGACACCCTGCGGTATGAAAGTGCCCAATGTATTGGATATTGTCGCGGATGGTTTGGATGATATTCCCCTCCATAACCTGCATGTGGTAGATGTCATACAATACCTTGACCGCTGGAGAATTGACCGCTTTCACTACGTCCACACACCACGCCGTACTATCCCCCATGTAATCGGGATGATCGACCTTGCTGTTGAGCGTCTCTAAAACCAATTGCACCCCTGCCTCTTCGGCACGCTTTGCCACCCGTGATAACGTGCTGGCGGTGACTTCCGCGCCAATACGATCATCTAACCCGTTGCGGTTGCCACTGAATACAATCAGGTTGGGGATGTGCCACTGTTCGGCTATGGCAATGCGTTCGGTCATCATCGCCACCAAACGATCAGCGTTCTCATGCTTGTTCAAGCCATCTTCCAGAGGAGCGTGCCCTTGCATGGCAACCAAGTCTAACCCGTGTTGTCGCACCAATGGGAAGTAAGCAGGATCAAAAACTTCAATGCCTGTGTATCCCACCTGAACCGCCAGCCGTACCAGTTGTTCGGGGGTTAAAGAAGTGTGTTGATAGCACCACCATAAAATAGATTGCTTCATGTCATAGCCCTTTTAGCTTCTACATTATTAAACTAGCCACAGAATTGTCTGCACAAGCCAGACTGATTGCTAGATAGAAAGTCTCGCTTGCTAAAATTGGGGGCTAAAATAATGGCTCTCTATCGTATTCAGGGATACTATAGGTTGATCGTGGTTATCAACCCTGTAGGATAAGAGAGGACGAAGGATGCCATACACGCTGAAATGGGATGATGAGCAACATACCATCTATCACCTGCATCTGTTTGGAGAGTGGACTTGGGAAGACTGGACGATTGCCTTTCGTCAGGCACATGCTGAAATTGGTACGGAATCCCACCGTGTTGATTTCATCATACAAATTCAAAACCGCATTCCCAAAGGGAACGCCGCCCCACACTTCAAGTATGCCGGTAGAGAGCAACCCCCTAATGCTCGCCATAGCGTCTTGGTCAATCAATCGGGCATATTCTTAGAATTATTGCTAAAGGGGATTATCAAACAACATGGTTGGGATGGACCCAAATTCACCGAAACGGTGGAAGAAGGGCGTGAATACCTGCTAGAAAAACGCCTCAACATGGATGAAACCCCTGAATGAACTCGGCATAAGATGATGGAAAACCAACCTAAACAAACTTCTGACAAGTTTTTTAGTTTCTTTCTTTTAGAAGTGTGCATAATAAAATGTGCATTTGGTCATTACTTGAGGAAAGGACGGGAGCATTAACCTATCATGTTGGTTGGGAGGATGCTGAAAGAACCGTATATCACCTGAAACTATGTGGGCGTTGGACATGGGAGGAGTGGAGTAAGGCGTACAAAGAATCTTACCTAACCATTGAACAAACCAATCATGCGGTTGATCTGATTTGCTCCATTGAAGACAACATCCCCAAAGGAAATGCTGTCCCACATTTGAAATTCGTTGCCACCAATCAACCCGCTAACTTACGATATACCCTCCTAGTGAATCAAGTGGGGGCATTCTTCAGCGAATTGGTGAATGCCCTCAATCAACAAATGGGATGGCGGGGGTTAGTGGTGTTTGAAATGCTTGAAGATGCTTATAGTTTCATCGATCAAAACCGCTGACGGTGGTTAGGGGCGATAAGGTGACAAGCGCGTAATCGGTAGCACGTCTTCTGTCACCGCGCCATCGTGGAGTTCCACACGATACACCTGTGAATAAGGGCGAGAGGCAACCGCGCGTAAGATTTGCCCATCCACGAAGTGCAAAGCTGCACCTTCGTCTAGTCCATAGCCGTCGGTTAGCTTGCCTGCTTTTAGCAACTCATGATGACGGGGGCGGCGTTCGCCCTCTGAATCATAATGTGGGGAGCAGGACGCATCAATGAAGCCCAAGCACGCAATAGCGTTCAATTCAAAGGGGATGGAATCGGTGGTGGCATAGCGAAACCAACAGTTGGCACCTGCGCTGATGCCAGCCAAAACGATGCCGGCTTCTAGCGCGTTGCGTAGGATGATGTCCACTTCCCACTCACGCCACAGTGCCAGCATGCTGCGCGTGTTTCCCCCGCCCACATAGATGACATCTTGCTCCATCAAGAAGCCTTCGATGTCTGCGGTGTGGGGCTTGAAGAGCGACAAGTGCGACGGGCGACACCCCAACTGCCGAAAGGCGGTGTAATAGTTGGTGATGTAGGTATCGGAATCACCGGATGCCTGCCCCAAGAACGTCACCGCTGGATCGGGTTTGTGCGCCTGCTCCAGAATGTAGCGATCTAGCGCGAGGTTGCGTGGCTCTTGACTGAACCCACCCCCACCCATAGCAATGATTTGTTGCGTGGTCATGGTTTCCCCTTAGATATACAGTTGCCCAAACCCCAACACCAACAAAACGATCACCAAGATGAACGCCAAAATTCCCATACTACGAAGGTCGTTCACCACATAATAGTATTGCTTTTGAAGTTCCTCTACTGAAACTTCACGGGTGGGGGCGGCAAGACGTTGTGCCACTTCTTCTGCCGTCATTTCACTAGAAGCGGATTTAGGGGTAGCAAGCGTGCCTCGTTGGGAGGAGCGGGTGCGAGTGCGGGTGGATTTTGGAGAAGGTTGGCTACTCATGATTTTTCCTTGTGGGTTGATTAACCCGTTCTTTCTGCAAAAACAACAATGCGTTGGGTATTCACACGATAAGGATAACACGAAATAAGAATGGAGGTCGCCTTGCCGTCACTATCTAAAACATGTACATCAGTGGGAGAGACCACTTCGGTATGCGTCACGGTGTACAAGTAAACTTGGCTACGGGTTTGGATTTGATATTGATCCCCCGGCTCCAGCTGATCTAGGTGCTTGAACAATTCCCCGTAAATATCATTGTGCGCACTCAACGCGACCTTTCCTTCGGCATCCGCCGGGGTGTACCCATTGAGGATTTGCCCCACCCCTTGCTTGAGTGCCTCCCAATCTGAGCCTTGCACGATCGCTTGGTCAACATTGATCTTGGGGATGACCAAGCGCAATGGGGTTTGATCGGTGAGAGGGGGGCGACTGATAACGGGGCGCAGGATTTGATCGGCAACGGCGAAGCGTAAGTTTTCTGGGATTTCATCCACGTTGAGCGTGGGGGTTTGCCCATCTACCCACTTATGCCCACCGGGTAGGACGATGCGGTTGAGCGTCAAGATTGGGGTAGGTTCTAAAGTCGGGATGCTACGCGAGCGTGCCTCTTCGGCAGCAAGTTGTGCCTCTGCGCTATTCTGCTCTAAGATGGTGATCCCCTCAAAAAGTTGAAATGCCAAGAAGACCAACCCCACCACCGCAGCAATCTCCACTAGGGTGAGCAAAGCATTAGTGGCGCGACGACCGCTACGATTTGCGGGGCGTTGGGTGACAGGCGCAACAGGCTCTGGGCGTTGCGGACTGACAGAAGTTGCCTCATCCACAAACGCCACCCCTGCGGGGTTTTGCGCCGTCTTGACGATGACAGCTTCAAAGTCTTGACCGGGTAGCACGGCAGGCGGCGGCGTGCTTAACACGATGGACGGGTCTGGCTCAATCACCCGACCACTGCGCTTGAGGCGTTCTAAACGCTTTTGGCGTTCTTCTCGCTTGCGCATGGCAAGCACCTGCTCAAGTTCCTCAATGCTTAATTCGTCAACTCGTCGTTTATCACGCATGATTGGATTAGCGTTGCTTGGTGGCTACAGCAAATACTTCACGCTCAAAGAACCAGCGCAAGGGGGCAGTCTCAAAAGCAAGACGACGCAAGTTAGCCAATACAATATTTTCTTGGCGGTTTTGGGGTGGGCTATCCAGCCAAACTTTGGGGGCAAAGCCAGCACGCTTGAGCGTTTGGTGCATGCTCAAAATGGACTGTTCGTTCACATGAACATGTTCGTTCACATCCACCAAGAACTGGCGTGGATTCGCGGGATAGTTTGCGCCTTCGCCCAGCAACGTGCGAAACCCGCGCACAATCGGATAGGCGTAGCGGTCATACCACACGTTGGGGGCAGTGTGTACAATCAGCTTGCCATTGGGCTTCAACACGCGGTGAACTTCCATCAAGCACAAGTGTAGCTCCCATGGGTGCAAATGCTCCACCACATCAAAGAGCAACACGCGATCAAAATAGGCGGTTGGAAAGGGAAGTTTCTTGGCATCACTCAGATATACGCCCAAGTGACCGGGCACTTCGGTATCCAAGTTATCCACCACACGCTTAGACATTTGTACCGCTACGGGGGCATAATCCACCCCATAGGCGTTTGCGCCTAGATGGGCACAATGGCGCAAGATTTCCCCACGTCCACAGCCAACATCCAAAACATTCATGCCAGCTACAATGTCCGCCACCTCAAAGGCGGCTTTCAAGCGACGGGAGAGATGCTCCCCTTCTGTGGCGTTAAACTCGTCGTAACCTTCGCACGCGGTTCTAAAATATTCTTCGGTATATAAACTAGCGGAAACGGGTTTCTGTGCCACTTGTGGCATAGGATTATCTCAGGCTTTGTTCCAAGTGATACTGTCACGCACATTATACCCAAGCATAGGGGGGATACAAGCGCGATTCGTTGAGGGGACGCGCGACACCTCATGCTCTTGAACAGATAGCAGGAGCGGTGTTAACATATTCAAACTTTTCCCCTATCCCTGAGTATTGATAATGGAATCCCAAAGCTCTTCCCGTTTTAGCCCCGACGAACGCAATGCCATGCGGGCATATCTCCAACGTTGCGAAGTACGCCTGTCCACCATGCACCGCGTGGCGGTGGGCTTTTTGAGCGGAGCTGGTCTATTGTTCCTGTTCCCCATTTTTGTGAAGGATGGGGTCTTGCTCATCCTACGCGCCATCTTAGATTATAACCCGATCATCAACATGAGCGGAACGGGCGCAACCGTTTGGATGGTCGTGCTATATGGGTGCTTGATCTATCCGTTTGTGCTATCGCTTGCCATTCCAGCAGTGGCGTTGTTCTTGGTCTTCAAGGACATCGTGCGCTTTTACTTTGTTGCCCACCCCCCCACCTTTCCCGATACGCTCTTCAACCCACGCTTCATCCTGACTGGGGTGGCGTTTTCCACCGATGAATCTGAAGAGGTGAAGGCGCGGGTATTACGCTATCAATACGGCACGGACTTGATTAACTTTGCTACCTCACAAAGTGAGGATCAAGCGCAATACTACCACGACATCATTGATAAGCCTGATCGCATGATTGTTCCGCGCTCACGCAAGTTACCCCGCTTATTGCGCATGAATGTTTTGAGCATCCCCTCCAACAAACCACTTGACCAACTCGCTGATGATGACCTCGTGCGGATTCAAGGCACGTATTCTAACCACAGCGAAGAGGAAGAACAGTTGCTCAATCAACCCTATGTTGAGCGCACACTCAAAGAGATTGACGGGTTCAATGCCGCGCTAGGGCTGGCAGGCTTCATAGATCGCCCGTTGTATGAGGAAGTTGCCAAGACGGAAGTCTCGCTGGTGCGCCATTCGCTCAAGTTGCGCCGTTTGGTTTTGCGCTACTTTCAGGCATTGCTCATCATGGTGTGGACGGGGATTGTCACCTTCTTGATGTTGCCCTTCATCCAAGATAGCCAAGCGCGGTTTTCGCTGTTGAATATCTTCGCCGTCGGCTATTTCATTTGGGCGGTGGGTGCGCCCATCATGGTGCGCCTGCCCCTCGCTTGGTTAGCGGTGGACTCGCGTACAGAGGTGCGTCATAAGGGAGTGAACTTGTTCCAAAAGTCAGATGCCATCCAACGCTTCAGCAACCGCACCCAGTGGCTATCCTATATCGCGTTGGTGACAAGCATCTTGGCGTTGGTGATTGAGTTTCGCTTGGGCATTGGTAGTTGAAAATCTCATGAGTAAAGCGAGGTATGCTAAGCGAATGCTGATATACTCAACAAAGTTGTTGGTAGAAAAATAAGATGACCCATTCAGAAGCACGTGAGCGCGTTTTAGTTGCCGCAGAAATGTTATTCATGCAGAAGGGCTATGAGGCGGTGACGGTCAAAGACATCGCCAAACAAGCCGGCATTCATCACGCTTCGCTTTATCACCATGTGCCCGGCGGCAAAGAAGATCTATACGTCGAAGTCATGACGCGCAATCTTGAACGCCACCAGCACGCGCTCCACCATGCCATTGAACAGGGCGAGGGAAACTTGCACGCCCAGTTGTATGGAGTAGCGAAGTGGTTGCTCTCTCAACCGCCTATGGATATGGTGCGCCTAAGCTATTCTGATCTCCCGTCCATCAACCGCACCGTCGCCAGTGAGCTAGAAAACCGCGCTTATGCCGCCTTGCTCATCCCGTTAGAAACCATCCTAAAGCAAGCAGCCGCTCGCGGTGAGGTCAATCACCCCCACTTAGGCAATATCGCCGGGGGGATGCTTTCCGCCATCGAGGGGCTACATGCCATCCCCACCGAATATCTACAAGTGAGTCGGTTGGACATGGCAAAAGAGTTAATTGATGTGTTCATTCGTGGGATCGCCACGCGCTAAGTTTTTTTAGACGGCTCACCAACCAACAGGTTGGTTAATGATTTAGAGGCAGGTTGATGATGCTAGGTAGCTGGGTGCTGTTGTGGGTAGCGTTAGCCGTATCCATTCCCGATGCAGTTGTACAAACGGAGGAAATCAACATGGGTTACTTTCCTAGTGTGACGGGGCACAACATCAATGGTGTGCGCTATGATTTGCCATCTGCATTTGAGGGGGAATATAACCTCGTGCTGATGGCGTTTACCCAAGATCAACAGTTCACCGTCAACAGTTGGTTGAACGCCTTGCGTGCCTTAGAAGCGGAACAAGCCAGTTTGCGCGTGTATGAGCTGCCCACACTCACCCACCAATTCAATTGGGTACAACGGCGAACCCTTGATTATTGGATGAACAACGGCATCAGGGATGCCACCGCACGCCACACCACCATCACGCTCTACACCGACTTACGCGCCATGCAGGACGCGCTGGGCTACGCGGACATGTCTACTGTGCGCTTGTATCTGGTGGATCGCACGGGCGAGGTGCATTGGGAATCGGAGGGGGCATATAGCTCCACCAAGTTAGATAGCTTAAAACAAACGCTCACCAACCTAAGCGCAGCGGTTTAGGTCAAAACAAAAAGACCGATGAATCATCGGTCTTTTTGTATGGGGGGGAATGGGACGGAAAATAAAGTGGGCAATACAGGATTCGAACCTATGACCTTTTCTACGTCAAAGAAACGCTCTGCCAACTGAGCTAATTGCCCGTGTGTTATCTCATGTTTAAGAGATTATACGCGGACTGTTCGATTTTGCAAGTGAGTAGTTTTTAATAAACGCTTTTGGGCATGGGCAAAATGCCATCTTTCCCATGCTCAAGCGGTTATCACCAGCTAGTTCCCTGGCGTAGCGGTTATCACCACCACCTGCGGAACAGGCGTAGAGGCGGCAGGAATGCCAAAGTTATCTGGGATGATCGGCAGGCTATCATATTCCCCAACGATGATCTCAACATAGGGAGCATATACCCAACCGAGCGTACCCTTCCACACCACCTGCAAGTAATGTCCCCCATCCGTGCGCCCAACCACAGGCAAGATCGCGCCCCAGTCCACGCGCCCTGTTTGGATGGCGTTCACGCTAGGCTCGTTGTGAAGTTTCAATACAGAGGTGGTGCGCCCAGTAACGGTGCTAGAGGTGGCGGGTTCGGGATAGATGACATACGAAGTGACCACAGGGGGGGAATACTCATTCCCATCAATTGAGAGATAGTAACCATATACCCAGCCCTGCCCATAGGCGGTTTGAATCAGAAACCATGATGCGTCATGATTGCGCCCATAGATGCCATACGTCTCACCACGGCGCACACTGGTTAGCACCTTGCCAGCGAGGAAGGGGGTATCACGCACATTCAAGACGGTGGCACGGACAATCGTCCCACGCATCACCCCATCGGGAATGGAAGGCAACGGGGTTAGCGTGGGCGGGAGCGTAGGGGCAGGGGTTTCGGTGGGCGCGGGGGTTGCGGTTACTTGTGCTTGTGCGGTCATCAAGCCGAACAAGCCCAGCATCCCAACTAGACTAACCAGCAACAGGATTATCAATCTACGAGGCATCACTTTTCTCCAGTCATTCAATAACGTTTCTAATGTCAGTATAGTGGTTTCATACCATTCTGGCAGGTTTGGTTATAAAATTCCCATCAATCCACTGAATCACTTCGTGATATGCTTAAAGCAGTATCGAGTAAGAATGTGAAATGAATAGATGAATCAACCACAACGTCCTGACCCTTTGGCAATCTTGAAAGAATGGCAAACCCAACTAGAGAAGTTTTCGGTTGAGCCGTTCAACATTGAAGAATTTGGTGAGAATGTTGCCCAGATCATGTCTCAAATGGGGATCGGGCATGATGCTGATTTGCACACCCAATTCTTTGAAGTTCCGCTTCGCTCTATAGAAAAGGCGCACATTCGGCTTGATCCCTCTGTGGGGCATGTCAAGATCAGCGCGTTGCCCCCCACCAGCCGTAACTTGCTGTATGCGGAAGTATGCACGATTGGACGGGCAGAAGTGCTATCCAGCACTGACCACCAAGCAACGACCATTCAGTTACGCCAACGGCGCACGCAGTACGTTGATATTTTACAGCCCGTCAAGGACGTGGTGGATACCGTCGCCCACAACCATGAGTTAATGTGGAATATCCAGCTTTCCCCCAACGTCGCGCTCACGCTTGATATTCGTGCTGGGTTCACGCTTGACCTGATTGATCTGCAAGGCTTGAATATCTCTAAGCTGTTGCTGGATTGTGGAAGCGGTGCAACCACCCTCACCTTTGCCAGTTCCAGCACCGAAGCGCACATCAAAAGTGGAATGGGGCAAACCACCCTACTGCTGCCAGATAAAGCGCGTGTTGATCTGGTGATGGAGAATGGCGCAGGCTTAACAGAAATCTTTTGCCAACGGGCAAGCCTCTTCGCGCATATCATGGGGGGCGTGGGCAATTGTGAAATCACCCTTCCCGCTGAACATCCTTTCCGCATACAAGGCGAAAGCGGTTTAGGGAATATCATCGTGCCTGACCGCGTGAACCCGCTCACGCTAGAAACCGACTTCATCAGCGAAAGCGGCACATGGAAAACCCACGACTATGAGCAAGCCTTCAATAAAGTGGACATTCACTTTGATGGTGGGGTGGGGTCGTTGATTGTGCGCGAGACGGCGGCGAATGACTAGCATCACAGTTGCTTTGTTGGGGGAGGAAAATTGGGGGGAAGGCTGGGGCTTCCCTGACGGTTGGGCATGGGTGCGCTATGCTGAACAGGGCGATTGGGTGGGATGGCTGGCTTTGCTTCAACCCGCCCTGATTGTCATTCAAGATTCCCCACAGGCGTTACAGTGGGTGAACCGCACGCGCACCAACAATGCCACCCGTCGCATGCCCATCTTGTATGTGTGCCCTGCACTCCCCCCCACGCCCATAGAGGGTGCCACCGCCACCGTCACGCTGGCGGACTTCTTGACCGATCCGCCACGCTTTTTGATGCAGTACGCCCATATCCCTAGCTCCGATTTCTTAGCGCAATTGGCGTGTGAATGTGGCGAACCGCTCCCCCCACTGGCACAACAAGCGATTCAACAATTCAATCAGCGTGAGTTCTATCAACAGCATGACTCGCTAGAAGCCTTGTGGGTGGAAACCCCTAGCCCCGTGCGCGATCTCTACCGCGCGATTCTACAAGTGGGCATTGCCTACTATCAAATTGAACGGGGCAACCACAAGGGCGCATTGAAAATGCTGTGGCGATCTAAGCAGTGGCTGGCTATCTTGCCTGATGTGTGTCAAGGGGTGGATGTGGCACGCTTGCGCCAAGATGCCCAAGCCGTTGAAGATGCCTTGTTGGCATTGTCCCCACACGAGATGCACCTGTTTGATGATCGCTTGTTGCGTGCGGTGGTGCTTATCTCCTGACAGTCAACCTTAAATTTGACTAAAAATTACATTTAGTTCACATTCTTCTTACACTGCCTATGCTATATTGCTTACATTAGATTTGCTTTGGTAAGTTTGTGTTGGTCGTCAAAATGGAGAGCAGTAGCATGTTGAGACGCTTCGTATGGATGTTGTTGGCGATGTTCCTATTGGGCATCGGTTTTGTATTTGGGTCATTTGCCCCCCGCACTGTCACAGCGCAAGATCAATTCCTCACCCAGTATGAGAGCATCTTCGCCGATGTGTACGCGCGGGTTGCGCCATCGGTGGTGTCCATCACCGTTTTGGGAGAAGTGAGCGAAGACCTCGATCAGTCATTTGCAGCAGGCGGTACAGGGTTTGTCTATGACCAACAAGGGCGCATCTTGACCAATGCCCACGTCGTGGCAGATGCAAGCGAAATTGGGGTGTATTTCTTTGATGGAACGGTGGCACGCGCTGAAGTCATCGGGCGTGACCTAGACAGCGATATTGCCGTCATTCAGGTGAAGGGTGTGCCACAAGAACGCTTGTTCCCGGTGACGTTGGGCAACTCTGATAACTTGATGGTGGGGCAAGCCGTCTTGGCAATTGGTAGCCCGTTCGGCGAAGACTGGACGCTCACCAGTGGGATCATCAGCGCGGTTAACCGTAGCATTCGCGGTCTATCCACCTTCTCTACTGGGGCGGTCATTCAAACCGACGCTGCCATTAACCCCGGCAACAGTGGGGGTCCGTTGCTCAATTTGTATGGGGAAGTGATCGGGGTCAATTCGCAGATTGTCAGTGCCAGCCGTAGCAGTTCGGGCATTGGGTTTGCTGTGCCCTCCACCCTCGTTAGGCGCGTGGTGACGGAACTCATCGAAACGGGCAAGGTCAACTATAGCTACTTGGGCATCAGTGGGGGAGACATCTCCCTAGCGTTGGTAGAAGAGTATGACATGCCCAATAACCTACAAGGGGCAGTTGTGTTAGAGGTGGTGCCGGGCGCACCTGCTGCACAAGGTGGCTTACGTAACCCCACTCAAAATAGCGTAGACATCATCACCGCCATCAACAACAATCCTATTGAAGATATGGATAGTTTATTGGCATATTTGGCAAACAATACTCGCCCCAATGATAATATTGTTGCTTCTGTTTATCGCAACGGCGAAACCGTGAACCTCAATATTGTGGTCGGTGCCCGTCCTGCTAACCGTGAATAACCTCTGCTAGGCTTCCCCCACGTTCACCAACCGAGCAGGTTGATGGGCGTGGGGGCTTCAAGATATTCTACAAATTCATCTACGGAAAGAGCGGGCAAGCGGTAATCTGCACCACCGTATCGGAGCGAAGCCATCCATTGATGGTGGCAGACCCTTCGATGGTCGCGCTCACGTTGTACCAAACCGATCCAAACGGATCGCGCTGTTGCTCCAAGACATCCGCGGCAACCCCAACGGGCAATGTGCCAATCCGTGTAGCGTTCACATCCGGGCGCGTGCGCACGTTGATTGCCCCTTGTCCCGTTTCCACAAACACACGGCACAAGTATGGGGGCGTGGGGGTGATGGTGGGCGTGAGCGTGGGCGTATCGGTGGCGGTCGCGGTGAAGGTGGCGGTTGGCGTGAAGGTCGGCGTGAGCGTGGGCGTATGGGTGGGCGTGGTGGTATGTGTGGGGGTCAATGACGGCGTAGGCGTGTAAGAGGGCGTAACCGTCAACGAAGGGGTGATCGTTGGGGTGAGCGTCAACGTGGACGTAGGGGTCATGCTGGGCGTGAAGGTAGCAGACGGAGTGAAGGTGACGGTGGGCGTGGCGGTGGGGGGTGGGTTCACAATGGGACCCCAAATGGGTTGTGTCACCAAAAATAACACCCCTATCACCACAATGCCGGAGATCACAATCGTGAGGGTAGTCAATAGGCGGTTGCGTCGCATCACGCTCAAGGCGGATTCGATGCGTTGGATTTCCGGTCTGCGCCCCAACAGGTGGAAGGGATCCTCCTTGAGGAGCGCGAGGTAGGTTTCAACATCGCCGATGGTGCCTGTGTTTAGCGCGTACTCGGCACGCTCCAGATAGCGATTGAGCAACTCGCTTAGTGCCACGCGGAAGCGTTCATCTTGGGCATAGTCCGCCAGTCCGCTCAAGATGGAACGCGCTTGTGAAAGGTCGCTCTCGGTATTTTGGGCAATCAAGGTGCTGGCGCGTTCCACGCTTTGGCGCACGCGCTCAAATTCCCCGCTATTGCCCCGCGCTTGTAACAACATCTCCGATAAGGTGGTATCGGATGGATCGAGTTTGACGGCGGTTTCTAACAGACGCAATGCCTGCACGTTCAGGTTAAGGCGTTCCTCAACAATGAGTGAGTTTTGGGCACGCGCTAACGTCGCCTGTGCTTGGTCGGTCAGCTGGGTTTTGATCCCCTTCAGGCGGTTGTTGGCATCTTGGTGGAGTTGGAGGATGCGCCCACTATTGGGCAAAAGCTGGCGCACCCGTACCAACATGGACAAGATATTCTGTAGCTGGGTGGTCTGGTCATCCAACGTCCCCCCCAACATGCTCAACTGGACAGCGATCTTCTCGGTCTCATTTTGCACGCGCCGCACCGTTTCAATGCGGTCTTCCGCTTGGGGATCATTGGGCACAACGCGCAACGCACCTTCATACTTGCGGACTGCCTCTGCCCAGTTATCAATGGTCATCAAGCGATCCCCCTCGTCAATCAACTGACGGGCAAGGGCAAGGTCTTGGATTTCTAACAGGGCACTCTCGGCATCCTTCCAATTGCGAATGCCATCACGCTCTGCCAAGTCTCGCGCTTCGCGGTACAGGCGTTCCGCTTCCTCATAGTTGCCAGCGCGAACCAATGAGTTGGCACGGTTATAGGAGACCCGCGCGTCAAACGGGATGCGATGATCTGGCACCACCCCACGAATGAGGTTGTCTTCTGACTTGGCGCGGTAATCTAAGGCGGTGGCATTGTTGGGGGTAAGGGTGAGGATGCGGTTGGCAACCTCGATGGTCTCTTGATAGGCACCTGCATAGTAATGTTGCGTTAGTTCCGCCATCAATGCTTCTACATCAGAGACGGGCATCGGAGACGCGGAACGATTCATGGGGGCTTGGGGCGGTGGCAGTGGGAGCGTCCCTCCCCCGATATACGCGCTGTAATCGGTTTGAGCAGGAGGAGGCGGAGGGGGCGTGGCGCGTGATGGGGATGGCGAAGCAGGGGGTGTGGCAGGGGCACTCACACCATAGCGATTGAAAAGATCGCGCACTCGTTGCGCCACCATTTGGGATTGTTGGGCTGCGGCATTTGCTAGTTGGATTGCCTCCGCATGGTTGGGTTGCAGGGTGAAAACCTCCGCAAGAATATCCAACGCCTCATCCAAATCATCATCATCCCCAGCAATCTCAATGCGAATGCGTGCGCGTTTGACCAACGCACGGAGGGTGGCATCTTCTTCGGTGGGGATGGGTTTGGACATAGGGGCACCCCCACCCACCGAGCGACGGGCAAGATCAGCAAACAAGGCTTGTGCCTCGCTTTCTTGTGGGGTATTTTTAGCATCCACCAACAATGCACGCGCCAATTGTTCCAACTGTTTGAGCCAATCGGTGGATACATCCGAGGGTAAAGACTGTATCCGATGACGAAGTTCATCAATACGACGCTGTAGATCTGACATGGTTTTTACCTTTTCCGTATACACCTAAACGACTGCTCAAAAGTACCCCATTCAATCCATTCAAACAAGTCTTTGACGCATTCTACCTAAATGACTACAATGAGCGCATACAATATGGAGTTTGACACCATGCTACCCATAGTACCCATTATCCCGTCCCACAAGATTCTGTTAACTTACGAAGTTTCATCCGATGTTGGCACTGCTTATTATCAATACATCATCAGCGTATTTTTCCCGACGCTGGCAGAACTAGAGCTATACGTCACCCAAGCGTGGCACACCGCCTATGGAGACTATCCCGCCCGTCAAATCGTGATTGTGTGTGAAAGCCTGCTCCCGTTTCAACGCGCAAAAGCCAGCGGAAAATGGGGACAACTAGAGGATCGCTTGCTCGATTTTGTGGAGCAATACAGCATGAAGGTTGTACCGTATCGGCAGGGGTTTCAATTCTAGCCCATGACCCGTCTAACTGTTGTGCTACCTTGGATTCCGTATGGGCTGGTGGTTGCCTTTGCCATTAGTAGCCTATTCTTGTTGGTTGCCCTGTATTCGCTGGGCATACAACGGCGCGTTAAGCCGTGGAAACAACGCCACGCCAGCGGATTGATTGGGCAACGCCTGTTGATTCCTAGCGCGGTCAGCATGGTGACGGTGCTGGTCATCGCCCTTTTAGGTGGGGTGGTGATTCGCCTGTTGGATTGGGAGGCGTTTTTCTTCCCTATGGCAGATCCGTATGGATTGCATGGGGTTGCTTATTTGCCCCAAGAAGTTGGCGAGGCAAGCCTAACGCAGGCACAAATCATCGGGGTGTCGTTCTCACCCGTCGCCACCCGCACCGACCTAGAGCATATCACCCTCACGCACATGCAGGGCGCACCGTTGTATGTCACCCTGTTGGTGACAGCCAACATCTCCACACCGAGCTTGAGCATCAACCTAACCTATAACGACGCGCCCCTCCCCGTCACCACCGCAATTGGGGCAAAGATTCCCGACGTGGTGATTTTACAAATTGTGAGCGAAGCCAGTTTTGATGTCGGAAATTACACCATGATGCTATATCATGAAGATACTTTGGTGGATACCATTGAGTTGAGCATTGTTGAGAATTGAGTCTTCCGCCATTCACAAGGAATAGAGACGGATAAATCTATGAACCATCGCATCTTGATTGTGGAAGATGACCGCATAACGCTCAGTTTGTTGCGCTACTTCCTTCAAAAGAATGGCTTCGACATCCTAGAAACCAATAACTATGACGGTGCGGTTGCTCTGCTCAATTCGGTAACGGTGGATGTGGTCTTGTTGGATGTCTTCCTACCAGGGGACAAATCCGGCTTGGATGTTGCCAGTTACATTGCACGCCACCCGACACTCAGCCGAATACACATCATCATCTTGAGTGCCCATCCCGTTTCTGAAGCGGGCTTATACGATATTTTGCCCCCCAAAAATATTCTCTTGAAACCCGCCAGTCCCAATGTCTTGCTGATCTTGATCCATGAATTGCTAGGAATAAGCTAAAAGGGACTCACCATTCTCATTAAGTGGGCAACCTTCTACAATCATCATGCTGAATAACGTGCATGATGAGGCTTGATGATGATACGGTTAATCCTGTGGGACATTGATGGGACGCTCATCCACACCGATGGGCTTGGGCGACGCACCACCCGTTTGGCGTTAGAACACGTTTATGGAACGGCAGGCGCGGTCATGACGCATCACTTTGGTGGCAAGCCAGACTTGCGCACCCTGCGCGAAATCCTGTTGCCAGAAGGCATTCCCGATCAAACCATCCTTGATCTTTTACCCAACTATATGCTGTCAGTGCGTGACATCATGAGTGCCATTGCGGCGGAACATGTGGTGGAGGCATTACCCAATGGGATTGAGCTAGTGCGTGGGTTACATGAATCTGACATAGTGATGCAAGGCATCGTGACGGGGAACGTGCAAACCATCGCCCCCGTCAAGCTAGGGGTAGCCGGCTATGAGATGCACTGGTTTAGGGTGGGGGCTTATGGGAACGAATCCGAAAACCGCGCTGACTTACCTGCTAAAGCCATCAAACGGGCGCAAGCCATCTCTCGTAACACCTTTGCCCCACACGAAGTCCTGATTGTGGGGGATACCGTTATGGATGTTCACGCTGCCCGTGCCAATCAATTGCCCGTGTGCATTGTGCGGACAGGGTATGAATCTGCTGAAGCCATTGAAGCAAGCCAGCCCGATTTTATCATCGACGACCTGACCACCTTTGAAGCGGTCTTGCGCCATCTCGACTGAACCCACAGAGAGGCAAGCATGCCTCCCTGTGGATTCGCTTGTGATGAACTAGGGTAGGTAGCGTGCGCTCGACATGCACACTACCGCCACCAGAGAAATCCACGCGCTGATGTTGGTATTGGTGAATAGCTTCGCCTTCACTTGGTTGAGGCTTTGTAGATTTTCGGAGGTGGCTTGAGCGTCATACGCTTGCGATGCCTTGATGAACAAGCGTCCATACCGCCCAACCGCACTGACACCGTGTCCAAACGCCAAGACACCTGCCAACGCGCCAACCGCCATCACCATATCACCTGTTGCACCGAATGCCACCAAGTCCATCCCGTCCGCGCGGATGCCCCATAGGATCAAACCAAGCAAGGTTGTTCCGACAGTGGCAATGGGCATGATCTGATTCAACGTGCTTTGGGTATAAAACGTGCGGAGCATTGCTAACCCTTTGTCCCCCGCTTTATCGGCGGCAGGATGCAAAACCCACGCCGTCATTGAAACAAATCCAATCCAAACGATGCCCAACAAAATATGTAAGGGGCGTGCAATTGCCAGCACAATATCCATGATTTACGCTTCCTGTGTGTATCTTTAACCTGTAGACACGTTATATTATATGCCTGCAAGGGAAAGGATGAATAGGTTTATCCATCCATCTCGCTTGGTTTGTATGCACTAGAGGATCATGTGATGAAATCTTTTGGAATATTAATAATTTGCGTGCTATTCATGGTGGGCGGTATCGTCTCTGCCCAGTCCGACTTGCCCAGCTTCACCTATGTGGAGTGCCCGTTTGATGCTACCGACGGCGTACAATGTGGCACGCTCACCGTGCTGGAAGATCGCACGAACCCAGCAGGCTTAACCCTAGACTTGTTCGTCACCGTTATACCTGCTCGCAACGGCAACCCCCTACCCGACCCCGTAATCTATCTTGAGGGCGGACCCGGCGGGGCGGCAACGCTTGCCACCTATTCATGGCTAGAACATCCACTCCGAGAGAACCGCGACCTTATTATATTTGACCAACGTGGCAACGGTTTTAGCCTGCCCAGCTTGAATTGTTGGGAGTATGAAGAGGATGTCTATCTGGAAGATGAAGACTCCTATGCCGCCGATCAAGCCTGCTATGATCGTTTGCTGGAGGAAGGGAACGACCTCAACCAGTATAACAGCATTCAAAACGCCGCGGACGTTGCCGACTTAATTACCGCTATGGGCTATGAACAGGTCAACTTGTACGGCATCTCGTATGGGACGCGCCTTGCTCTTAGTAGTGTGCGCGACTATCCCCAATTGGTGCGCACTGCTGTGATGGATTCTGTCTTTCCGCCCGAAGTGGATGTTGCCTACACCGACATCAGCACCAAATGGGAAGCGGTTGACCAGCTCTTAATCGCGTGTGAAGAGGATGCCACCTGCAACGAAGGCTTTCCCACTTTGCGCGATGATCTCTATTATCTGGTGGAGGAGTGGAACGCCGAACCGATTGAGTTCCTCTATATTGACGAATATGGGGATGAGGTCGATATGACCCTCACAGGGGAGGATGTCTTGGATACGCTGTTTGATGCGTTGTATGATACTAGCGTCATTCCGATGTTGCCACTGGGCATCATCTACCTGACCTACGCCGAAACGGAAGATGATCTGGTGAATGGTTATGACCTCATTCAAGGCTATTGGACACCCGAAACATGGGACGGTTACGACGATTCCGAAGACTATCCGTATGACCCCATCGCAGAATCAGATTTCTTAGTGGAATTTCAAGAAGCGTATGGTGACATTGGCGATAGTGAAGGCGTATTCAATTCCATTCATTGCGCCGAAGAATATCCCTATGCCGATTATGACGGCGCATTGGCGGATATTCAATCTTATGTAGACGCGCCCGACTTCCTCTATGATTGGCTATATGACGAAATTCCCAGCGATGTAGAGTGGTGTGGCGTGTGGGCGGTTGAGCCAGCAGACGCGATTGAATCCGTCCGCGTCCAAAGCGACCTCCCCATTCTGTTGGTTTCTGGCAGGCTAGACCCCGTAACCCCCCCCTCATTTGCGGAATCTGCCCAAGAAGGACTGAGCAACAGTCAGCACATTGTGATTGAAAACGGTGGGCATGGGGCAAGTGGAGAAGTGGGATGTGGGGCAACCATCATCACCGCGTTCATTAATGATCCCACCGCGCCATTAGACACCGCGTGCATTGGCGAAACAGTTGAGTTTTATGTTGAATAACCGTAACCGAAAGGATCAAACATGGTTTTAGAAGTGGCAACGATTATTATCAAAGAGGGTACAAACGCCCAGTTTGAAGAGGCAATCCGCGAAGGCGGAGCGAAGTATCTCTCGCAGGCAACGGGCTACCTCTCGCACGAGGTGCAACGTTGTATAGAAGAACCGAGTCGCTATGTGCTGTTGGTGAAGTGGGAATCTGTTGAAGCGCACGAGCAGAACTTCCGCCAGACGGATTTGTTCCCACAATGGCGCGGGTTGATCGGGGGGTATTTCGCCCAGCCCCCGCACGTCGTCCATTGCGAAAGCGTCCCCCTCACTTAGTGAGCGCATGACAGGGAATGAGGGTGGGACTTTCTACCCTCCCTTCCCCCTATCCGTAAGGAAACGCTAACCCGAAGCGGTGGGGGGAAAGCATGACAATTGCGCCACTTCACGCTACAATAGCCTTATATCCGCTAACGAGTGTACGAATGTGGGAAGCAAGCACAACATGGAAAGCAATCAACCCAACCGCGAACAACTTCTCAAGATGGCGATTGAAGCCGCCAAGAACGAAAACAAGCCCGGCGCACGCATGATGCTTCAGCAGGTCATTGAGCAAGACCCCAAGAATGAGCGTGCCATGTTATGGATGGCGAAGATCGCTCGCAATGGCGCAGAACGCGAGGCATGGCTAGAGAAAGTCCTCAAGGTGAACCCCAAGAATGACGTTGCTTTACAAGCGTTAGAGAAGATCACCAGCAAACAACAGGAAGAAACCAACCAAACTAACCTGACTTTCGGCACGATTGGCGCGGGCGTGTTCATGTTCCTCACCCTGATTATTGCCATGATCTGGGCATTTGCCCCCTTGAGCTAGTGAACGGAGACCGCGTGTGACCGATATTCAAGCAACTCTCCAAGCAGGCATCGCGGCAACGCGAGCAGGGAATCGCGCGGAAGCCCGTCAGCTTTTGCAAGAAGTCATCACCGCTGACCCCAACAATGAGCAGGCGTGGTTATGGCTGGCATCCAACTTAAGCCGTACTGAAGACCGTGTGCGTGCCCTTGAGCGCGTGCTGAAGATTAACCCCAACAATGAACGGGCACAGGTGGCATTGCAACGCCTGAACGAAAAACGGGCGACGGGCACGCTGGAAAAGGTTGCCCCTCCACCCAGTGAACCGCGTTCGACGTATACGCCCCCTCCTAGCCCACCCCGTCCCGTAGTTGCCCCCACCACCCCCACGCCACGTGTGGCGGTTGCCAATCCCCCCCGTCGGACATTGCGCATTGCAGGGGTGAACGCTTACTTTTTGGTGGCGGGAGGGTTGCTCACTCTGATGGTATTCTATGGGATCACCCAAGTGATCTCTGCCTATCGCCCCCCATTAACCCAACGCGAGATTGAAAACGCCGCCACACAAGTGGCAGGGCAAATCTTCTTCCCAACTGATATTCCCACACTCACGCCGACGCTCACCCCCACTTTCGCTGGGATCATCGTCACACAAGGCTCTGCGCCCACGCTCCCCCCCACCTTCACCCCCACGAATGAGCCGACTTTCACCCCAACACGCACCCCCTCCCCCACGCCAGAAGCCTTATCCATCTATGAGGTGGTGTATGCTGGGGCAACAGTGGGGAGCGATGCCTACACGTTGTATCGCATGCGTGCGGATGGAAGCCAACAAACTGCTTTGCGCATTGTCACCGATCACTACGCTGTCAGCGCGGATGGGCGATTATTGGCGTGGGTGGGGGATGCCTCAGCGGAAGAAGGTGGGCAAGCGTTGTATGTGGCATCTATGGATACGCCAAGTGATGCCACCGAGTTAACCCAAACCACCGCCCCCACCCTCAGCGCGGTAACGTGGTCGCCCGATGGCAAGCAACTTGCCTATGTGCAAGATGACACCCAAGTGATGCGCGTCAGCATCACCAGCACAGACGCGCCCGTTCGGTTAGAGATTGGGGCGGGCACCAGCACCAAGCGCGACTTGGCTTGGTCGCCCAATGGTGAGAGCATCGCGTTTGCTGCGGATGAGTGGGTCGCAGGGGTGTTCGAGATTTACACCGTTGAACTGGCAACCAACCGCTTGAACCAACTGACGGAGGGGCAGGGCAATAATCTGTACCCGTCATGGTCGCCCAACGGGATTCAATTGGCGTTCATTAGTGATCGCAACGGCGATAATGATGTATACATCATGGATGCCAACGGGGGCGGTAGCACGCTCATCACGGCGGATGATAAGGGCGCGGAAGATGTTAGCCCATCGTGGTCGGGGGATGGCAAATATTTGGCATTTGCTTCTAACCGCTTGACTGTTCCGTTCCAGTTATACTTGGTGGATGTGCGTGGAATCAGCGTACAACGCATGACGCAAGATGACCGCAACAACCGTTCACCCATTTTTGTAGCGACGATGCCCTAACGTGGAGGCGTACCGATGAATGAACCCGTCATTAGAAAATTGTTGAGTGAAGGAATCGAGTCTGCACGTGCAGGTGATGTTGACCGCGCCAAAGAATTATTTGAGCAGGTGACGGAACTGGACGAGGGCAATGAGACGGCTTGGTTATGGTTGGCAAATCTGGCGGATGAACCCGACGAAAAGCGCGTTTATTTGAACACGGTTTTACAACTTAACCCACAGCATGAACAAGCACAAAAAATGCTTAAACAACTGAAAGCACAACAACGAGGACGTAGTAGAATGAATTTTCAATTGTCTCAAATGTCTCAAAAGGATTTGATCCGCTATGGTGGTATTGCTGTCGGGGTGTATCTGGCGTTGATGATCCTCTTCATCACCGTTGGTAGCATGCGACGCAATGGGCGAGCGCAAGATATTGCCCTGCTTGTCGCTGGGCAAACCGAACAGGCAGGCACTGCCACCCAAAGCGCAGTAGAAAACGCGACCGCGTTGGTGCAAGCATTCACCGCCACCGCAGAGACGCTGGCACTCACTGCCACCTCCACCCCCACCAACGCGCTCTCCGGCGTGGCAACGCTCCCCCCCACCTTCACCCCCACACCCACACAGATGGCTGTTGCGGTGGACGATACGCAACTGTTCCCACTCCCCCCCGTAGAAGTGTATGGGACGATTCTGGCATGGGGTGGCTTTGACCAGCTAGGGATTGATTACTACCCATTGCACCTTTTCCCCCTAGAAGAGCCGGGCACCTCCCAACAGATTGCCGAACGCCCACTGGTGAAGTCTGCTTCGTTTGAGGACAAGACAGGGCAGAACGTGATTTACACGCGCTGGTATCCAGAAGTATTGGATTTTGGCGTAGAAATCTCTCCGATAGGGTTGGTGGGGTCACGCCAAATCCGTGAGTTATTCAACGATGAAACTGATTTGCTGTTGCTCCAACAACAAGAGCCGAGCCTATCTTATGACGGCACACACGCCATCTTCAATGCCAATGTGGCAGATACCAATTCGCGTCAGTTGTTCTTGGTGCGGTTGGATGTGCCGGAAGGGGTGCCGCGGTTAACGCGCCTGACCAACGATGATAAGGATTATTTGTGGCCCGCCATCTCCCCAGATAATACGCGCGTCGTGGCAGTACGGCGTGATACGCGCGTGGGCGGGGCAGAGGACTTGGTGATAATTAACATTGAGTCTAAGCGTCAAACCGCGCTCACTAGCGACGGGGCAGCATTCATTGAGTCGCATCCGCGCTGGTTGCCGGACGGCAATCGGGTGGGATACACCGCCGCCCCCGGCGTGGCAGATGCCCCTGCGGACATCATCATTGCGTCGGTCAATGCCAACGTGCCTGCCATCATCCCGGCACGCAATGCCGACACCGACGAACGCTACCCCGTCTTCAGCCCGAACGGACGCTATATGGCGTATGCCAGCAACATTGCCAACAGCACACATAACATCTTCATTTGGGACTTCAACACAGAAGAGATTTATCAGCTGACTAATTCGATGTTTGATCCATTCTATCCGGCAGGGTGGTATCAAGACCTACCCGTTGAGGAAACTACGCCGTAATAGCGGATAGCGCGGTGGAAATTCCACCGCGCTACCTGTCATGCTCGCTTTGAGAGATGC
>JBMOEO010000054.1:0-24522 GCA_049318945.1 Phototrophicaceae bacterium
ACAACAATTATTGGGCGTATGCGTATACACAAGCAACCGTGAATGGCTCAACCACATTTGATGAGTCTGTGCTGGGTGAAAGCATGTTGCCGAGTGGGGATTATGTGGCGCGGTTGTTGTTGGATGATGCTTACAGCGTGATTGCCGAAGTTGCTTTTGTAGTAGAATGAGTCCATCAAATTAAACTGTCATTCAAATAAATTGTTGGCAACAAACTTTAGGAGAGATCAAATGTTGAAGATAGCCCAATCTTGCTGGAAAGTTTTAGAGCGCACTCGTGAACCCATCAACGGACTCACCCATGCGATAGGCGCGGTAGGCGCACTGATTACGATGATTGTCTTGGTTATCATGGCATGGGATATGCCGGGACGGGCAATCTCGTTAGCGATATTTGGTACCTCCGCCGTTATTCTGTATACCGCAAGTAGCTTGTTACATTTCACCAACGGCTCTCCTAAAGTATTAGAACGACTAACACAATTTGACCATGCTTCAATTTACCTATTGATCGCCGGCTCTTATACCCCTTTCACGTACACGTTGTTAGATGGTTGGTGGCGGTGGGGTATCCTCATCGGGGTGTGGACGGTGGGCATCATTGGGGTCATCCTCAAGCTAGGGTTCAACATGTATGGACACGTCTCCACGCTGTTCTATGTGTTGATGGGCTGGATCGCTGTGATTGGGATTCCACAATTCATCCAAACCAATGTACAAGCAATGTGGTTGATTGCATTGGGTGGGGTGATCTATACAGCTGGCGCGGTGATCTTTGCGATTGGTAAGCCTAACTTCCATCGGCACTTTGGTCATCATGAGATTTGGCATTTGTTTGTTATGGCGGGCACGGCTTGCCATTTCGTCGCCGCGGCATTATGGGTTGCCAATTAGAAACTCCCCCTGCACGCCTGCCCCTCAAACTCGTATGCTAGTGTTTCTGATTCAAATGAGAAACACTGGCAACCATGAACCATCCCCTTGTTTCGATCATCACCCCTACTTATAACAGTGCAACTACGCTAGGCAAGACGATTGAGTCTGTTCTGAATCAAGGCTATTCGCACATTGAGTACATCATCATGGATGGACAAAGCACGGATCATACCGCGCAAGTGGTGGCGCAGTTCGCGCATGATTCACGCTTGCAGTTCATCTCTGAGCGCGATAGCGGACAAACACAAGCAATCAACAAAGGTTGGCAACGTGCTCAAGGCGACATCCTCGCCTATCTGAACGCTGACGACTTTTACGAACTGGACACGGTACAAACGGTGGTGAGTACCCTAGCAAACCACCCTGCTATCGGTTGGGTGCATGGCTATGATCGCTATGTCGATTTAGGCGGCAACCCGATTCCCTTCAATCATGCGCGAGGTGAATGGAACTATGAGCAGTATCTGCGACAGGAGCTGTATATCAGTCAGCCGACAGTATTTTGGAGGCGAGAAGTGATTGAGCGTTTTGGCTATCTGCGCGAGGATTTGTTCGCCATGATGGACTTAGAGTATTTCTTGCGGATTGGTCGGCAATACCCCGGTCTGCTCATTCCAAAGACTTTGGCAACCATCACATGGTCACGACAAACGAAAACCTTTGGCAGTCAACGCCGTCGCTTGGTGGAGCTAGAAGCGGTCTGTCGTGCGTATGGGGCAACCAGTTTCTCCCCTACAGTTGAGATGTTATGGGTTGAGGCAAATCTGTTAGAAGCGTTACGCGCCTTAGGTCAAGGAGACTGGGAAAGCCTGCAGTCTCGCCTTGCTGATAGCACACGCTACCCACGCCACTTGCCCAAGTCATTGGCACGGATGGTGATGAGCGGTATTCTGCCCCCCTCGCTAGAATCAAAGTTGCGCCGTTTGTTGCTGAGAAGGAACACCCCATGAAGATTTTAGTCATCCATAACACCTACCGTTATGCTGGCGGTGAAGAGAAAGTGGTGGAACGCGAGAGTGAAATGCTCAAACGGGCGGGGCACACTGTCATTCGCTATGAGCGTAGCAACAGCGAATTTGATGATTTGAGCATGGGCAATTTGTTGCGTTTCCCCTTTGAGTCCATTTGGTCAAACCGAACTGTCCATGAACTCACCCAGTTGATTGAGCGTGAGCAACCCGATCTAGCGCATATTCATAACACCCATCTGATGATTACCCCTGCCGCTCACCATGCTTGCTATAACTTAGGGGTGCCTGTGGTGCAAACCTATCACAATTACCGCACGTTGTGCCCGTCAGGAACGTTCTTCCGAGATGGGCATATCTGCGAGGACTGCCTTACCGAGCCGATGATGACCCCAGCTTTACAGCATCGTTGCTTCCGTGGGTCACGTACACGAACCGCGTTAGTGATAGGGCGCGAGTTGTATCATCGTCATATTGACACATGGGATAAGCAGGTTGATGTGGGCATTACGCCCAGCCACTTCACCCGTAATAAACTGATTGAGGCGGGCTTTGATGGGGAGCGGTTGGTCGTGAAACCCCACTTCCTCCCCTACGATCCCCAACCTCGTGCTTCAGAAGAGGATGAGGGGTACATGCTTTATATTGGGCGACTTTCTCCGGAAAAAGGGATTGGGCTTTTGCTGAACACATGGCGACTCATCCCGCATATCCCCCTTAAGATTATCGGGGACGGACCCGATCAGCACAAAGTAGAACTGTTCAAGCATGAGATGCCCAATGCGCAACTATCCAGCTACGGTGCTCTAGCTAAAGATGACATCATCCGCGCCATCAAAAAAGCTAGAGCGATCATTTTTCCCTCTACCTGCTACGAAACTTTCGGAATGGTCATCATAGAGGCGTATGCGTGCGGGGTGGCGGTCATCGGTTCGGGGCATGGTGCGCCCAAAGAGATCATTGCCGATGGTGTAACGGGTTTGACCTTCTCGCCCATTACAGCAGAATCCTTGTCGGAACGGGTGAAATACCTATGGGAGCATCGCACTGAAGCGCATGAGATGGGGCGAAACGCTCGCCAAGCATTCCTTGAGCATTACACGCAAGATACAAATCTCCATCAGTTAGAGAGCATTTATGCGGAGGCAAGTAGACGACATGCTTAACCTTCAGATATATCGTCGTCCGTTATTTTGGTTGGTTATCATCCTAACGCTCAAAGCATGGTTAGGGGGATTCTATGCTTTCGCTGTTCCGTTGTGGGTTGGGTATACACATGAGATGGACACCTACAACGTTAGCCGAATCATCTTAGAAAATGGGCGTTTACCGATTGAAGACGATTTCCCTCCCGGTGAATTTGAGATTCGGCAAGGCTCACAGCCACCCCTCTATAATCTACTGAGTTTGCCGATCGTCGAGGGAATTGGCAAGCGCGAAGCGATTGAGCGTGTATATCATCCAAGTGCGTATTGCGTGGGAGTCCCCCCTATTCTCACCAGCCTGACAACCGACCAGAGTTACAACCCACCTTATGGGAATGCAGTTCGTGCAGGATATGCGTTACGTCTGTTGAATGTTGCTTACACGTTGATGGCGGTGGTGGCGGTATATATTGCCGGGCGTGTTGCCTTTCCAACCTATCCGATGGTTGCGTTGATTGGCGCAGGCATACTTGGACTAGAGCCATATCACGTGCAATTGAGTGCAGTTATCATCAACGATAACTTATTGCTGTTGATTGCATCGCTCCATCTTATGCTGATGGTGATGGCAATTCGTGGGGTTGGCAACCGTTGGCTAGTAGGTGGATTGTTGCTATTGCTGGGAATACTGGGAATTTTGACGAAGGTTTCCGGCTGGTTATTGATGGGGGTCAGCATCGGAACACTTGCGCTGGTGGTGCTCTCACAAGTTGTCAAACATCGCCCAAGCCGTCGTCAGGTAGGGATTGCTACAGGGATCATCATGCTATTTGCTGGCGTACTGACGGTGATTGGGATATTCAACGTGGTAGTGTATGGTGGCATATTCGGACGGTATGATAATCTCATTTGGTTCGGCTCAACTGTGCTTAAGAATGCAGATGCGCTCATACACACCCTCATCCCCACTTTTGATTTCACTCTGTTTGATTATCGCTCCGCTATTGACCGCGTTCCGTTACCGAGTCGTTTCTATCCATTGTACGAATTGAGTATGGGGCTACTTGTTTATGTTCCGATAGTGGCTTGTATCGTAGCAGTCATCCGCCGAGATTGGGAGCTAGTCACCATTTTGGGTTGGTGTGTTGTGTTATTCATGGGTGCGGTTGGATTGGTTCTGGTGCGTAACTCATTAGGGCAGATTGTTGTTTCAGATTCCAGCATCATTTACGCACCGATTCGTTACTACGCCGTAGGGATTCCAGCATTGGCGTTTTCGCTCTCCTTGGGGAGTATGGTGGTACTGTCAGGTGGAAGAGCTTTTAACCGCATTGCACCTATACTGGGGATCAGCTTGGTTTTGGGATGGTTAATTTTGAACTTGGGGGCAATGCGATATTACGTGCCCGCCCAACTGATGGCAGAAAACCGTATGCTGTTCAATGTATGGGAAGCACGGTCGGATGTCACACAATTGCCTACATCTACAGCTACACAACCAATTACAAGCCTGGGTTATTTTCTTCATCCGTTGAGTGAATTAAATCATCTAAACATCGATCTGTTCATGCGGATCAACGAGATAGGTGCAAATTACAATTTGCGGATGATTGCGACGGATGCAAACGGGCAATCTCTCAGTTGTGACCTGATTCCTCTACGGGGACTTTATCCAACTGGACGATGGCAAGCGCAAGAAGTAGTTATTGAGAATATAGACTTACCCAATTGTAGCTCTCCATTAGAACCACCCATCCAACTACGAGTGAACTGGGTTGATCCTCAGACAGGTGAAGCAAATTTTCAACAACACATTACAGAAATAGATACATCCCTACCACGCTCGGATAGTTGCCCACCTAATCTAGGAATTGTTGACGGTGGTATCCAACTGGTTAAACATATCCCTGAAAAGCGCAGTGTATCGGTTGGAGACGTTTTCAAACCAATCGTTTCGTGGTTGATTTTAGAAGATGGATTTAGCATGTGGTCGCGTACCTTCACCATCGTTCACGAGGACACACAAGTGGAGTACAGTTGTACAGGTTCAGCAGGCATCCATTCAGGCAATAGTCAGCGGATAGAGTTCGGGGAGATATTTGGTAATTTCCCATCAAACTACCTTGTTGAGATCGATACTTGCGTTATTCCAATTCCGCTAGATGCACCTATCGGCACATACAAAATCTACATTAGTGCCACGGACAAGCTCGGTAAATCTTTGCCTATCCAATCGCCTAACGATACGCTAAGCGAGTTACTCCTATTTGATACGATGACTGTTACGGCAAAGTGATCTGTTCGCGTAACAGGTGTTACAGAGGTAGTGATTAAATCGGTATTGTGATTTATATATGGTTATGATACTGTTAAGAAATATGAGGGCGTTGAGATTATCCTTTGAACCGAGTACGCCCTCATCTTCCATAACCAAGCTGCCCCTCCCCAACAAAGCGTAACTTCCCCTATACATCATCGGAAAATTCATGCTTTGCAAACAGTTAGCAGTTTGACTACTTGGATTCTATCGTTCGCAAACTTCGGTTCAACAAGCAAGTAGAGGCTCTTTTGATTCACAAAAATTTAGTCGCTGGTGAATTTAACGAATTTGCGGCGCTCCTCGATGAATACGATTATGAAGATCCATATCGTGGTCAAATCCTTACAGGTACGATCATAGAAGCGAATGATCGTGAATTAATGATTGACGTTGGTCTAAAACGAGATGCGTTTGTACCAAGAACAGACCTTGAGCGTTTAGACAAAGATTTGCTTTCAGCATTAATTCCGGGTAAGCAAGTTAAAGCATTTGTTATGCAACCGGCGAATGCAAATGGCGATTTGATAGTTTCAATCAATAAAGGTCTTGAACTGAGCGATTGGGAAGATGCCCAACAATTATCCACTGATGGTGGGATTGTGACGGTGCGAGTGGTAGGTGTAAACCGTGGTGGGGTTTTAGTTAGCTTTCATCGTTTAACCGGTTTTATTCCTATGTCACAACTTACTAGCATCGCACGCTTCTCCTCCAATGATGAGTTGAACGATGCCAAGAATGATCTGATTAGCACGGAACTCCGCGTAAAAATCATCGAGGTTGACCGCCTTCGCAACCGCCTTATCTTCTCTGAACGTGCGGCTCGTATCCAAGTTCAAAAAGTTAAGTTGGATACCATCGCTGTTGGACAAGATGTTCGAGGTCGTGTTGTTGGTTTAGTAGATTTTGGCGCATTCGTTGATATTGGTGGATTAGACGGCTTAATCCATATCTCTAAATTGGATCATCGTTTTGTTGAGCATCCGGGTGAGATTTTAACTATTGGTGATGAGGTACATGTGCGCATCGAAAGCATTGATGAAAACAGTAACCGAATCAGCCTAAACCGTAAAATTCTTTTGGCAGACCCGTGGCATAACCTAAATGATGTCTTCAAAGTGGGCGATGTAGTCGAAGTATCCGTGACAAATGTTGTAGACTTTGGTGCCTTTGTAACTATGCCAAATGGCTTGCAGGCATTGGTGCACACTAGCAATATGAAGTCTTTGGGTAGCGATAATCCTCGTGATGTTTTAACTCGTGGTGATATGGTAAAAGCTAAAGTGATTAGTTTGGAATTTGATACCCGTCGCATTGGTGTAAGCATTGATGAAGCGAACCCAGAGTATCTTGCCAAGATTCAAGCTGAAATGGAAGCAAAACATGCTGAGGCAGAAATGCAAAAGGCTAACTTAGCACAAGCCACCAGCGACATTGCTGAAACATCCTTAGATGCTAACCCCTCATTAGAAGAAGAAGTAGCCTCCAATAGCACAAGCGCGTAACACCTGTTACGCTGGAAGAGTTGATGAACGGGTGGGCAGATTGCTCACCCGTTTTTATTTGTTCATATGATAACGATTTTTGCGACTCCCCTTTCTACGTCTTGCTATAAAGAAATTTGGTTAGTATGCTTGAACCGTTAAAGCACTGTCACTGAACGGTAAAAGGGATACTGAAATTGACACTGACAGAATTTAGTACCCACGTGAGCCAGCTAACGGAACATCAATGGAAGATTTTGGAGGTGTTGATTCAAACACACGACCAATGGAATTCACGCCGACAAATTGCAAAAGCCATAGGGAAAAAACGCCTTATTCCTTATGACATAGGTTGTCTGCAGGCATTGGTCAATATGAACCTAATTGACATTCAACATGTCCATGATGATACACCTATTGGCTATCAAGTTGTGTATCGCATCAGCGAGGGAACAGTTTCAGCATTAATGCAAATGGAATACGAACGCTAGAATCTCAAGGTGAGGATCATGAAAATACTTACGTTACTGAATGAAAAAGGGGGAGTTGGGAAAACAACTCTCGCAACCCATATCGCGGCTGGTATGGCAATACGTGGATACCGTGTCTGCCTAGCAGATGCCGATGCACAAGGTCATGCAGGTGTATCGCTCGGGTTGGCTAAAGAAGCCGGTTTATATAATCTTCTTGTCCGTGATATGAGTTTTAGAGAGGTATTACGGGAAGTCCCTAAAGACTGGTATCTACCTTCTAACGCCTCAAATACAGAAGGAAATCTCTATGTCATTCCATCTAATCAAGAAACTCGTAGCATCGCAACGCAAATCTCGGATGCGTTCACAGTTGTGAATCGCTTCAAACAATTAGAAGGGGTTTTTGATCTTGTAGTATTTGATACTTCACCAACCCCTTCTTTGCTTCATGGTTCAATTTACCTTGCTACAGATGCGATCATCTATCCAACGAAATGTGAATATCTAAGTTTCGATGGTTTATTTGAAAGCCTAACTCACCGCCAGCGTGTAGAACCCGCCCGTGCACAATGGGGCTTAGGACCGATCGAGGTTCTTGGTGTAGTACCCATGATGTTTCGTGCACAGACAGCACTTCATCAAGAAAATCTTACTTATCTACGAGAACAATATGGTGAATTAGTTTGGAATGAAATTGCAATGCGTACCCAGTGGGCAGAAGCATCTAACTTTAACCAATTGGTTTATACATACGCTCCAAGTAGTGAAGCAACAAATGAAATGTGGAGAATAGTAGATCGTGTTGAAAGGTATTTGACACATGAGCAAGCGGGATATGTTGAAGGGAACGGTCGCTAACCGCCCTAATGGTTTATCAACACCAAAGGTGACGCTCAGTGAGGCGGCAGATACTATCTTTGGAGAAATTGATAAAATTGAAAGCATCCGTCAGGTGGCAAATCCGTTAGACATCTTTCAGATTTACCCAGACCCAAATCAACCACGGCGAACTATTCCAAATAGTGTACGTCAAAAATCAAATTGGGATGAATCACCAGAGGGAATACAAATCCTTTTTCAGACATGGCAAACCATGGTGGAAGAAGAACGGAGAAGCCCTTTTGATATTCAATCCCACTTGCTACTAAAAAACGATGCAAACAATCCTGATGATTATGTAGCGGGAACATTAGAGGATAGCCTAAATAAAATCATTTCACTGGCTTCAAGCATTCGTGAAGAAGGTTTAACCAACCCCATTACTGTCGCACGATATAACACCTATCATATCATTGAAACAGGTGAACGCCGTTGGTTAGCATTTCATCTGTTGAACCTGTTAGATAAAAATGGTAACTGGACAAAGATACCAGCTCGTATTGTCAATACATCTAATGTTTGGAGGCAAGCATTTGAAAATAATGCTCGTGATGATCTAAACGCGATTAGCCGTGCGAGACAATTGGCACTGTTGTTGATGGACTTATACAGCAAAGTAGGGAGTAATTTTAGACCACGCGAAGATTTCTCGCATGAACTTGATTTCTATGCACAAGTGAAAGACGGAAATGTTTACAGCATTCCAAATGGCAAATGGGATATTTTCTTGACAGCAATGGGGCTTAAGAACAAAGTACAACTTCGCCAATATCGTGGTATATTAAAAATTGATCGTGAATTCTGGGATTATGCAGATGAACACAATCTAACAGAAGGAGAAATCCGAGAAGCACGTAAAACACATACCGCTTCTTCTACATCACAAGATACCAAGCAAGCCTTAGATGAACCTATTTGGATAGATACAGGAGCGGAAAAACCATTCGCTAAATCATCCCATACACATGGAACCAAACCCAAAGACAATACAGAAAGTGAAAGTGCAATCCTACCTCCACCTTTGAAATCTGGGTTGATCGCTGGAACAAGGCAACATTATTACTTGATGGTGCGTTATGTAAACCAAGCATCAACTGGAGATATTGAAACAAACCAACGTGCGCTTCAATTCATAAAAGAATTTCGGTACTGGCTTGATGTTCAAGAAGCGCGTATCAACGACTTTGACGAGTAAGTATTCTATGCTTCAGCACCTGTTATAGCATCGTAACAGGTGTTACGCTACACCACCACATACACAGCGAAGATACTATCTTGAGCATAAACTCTTGGATAGCCTTGTTTCTGACCTCAGATAACTTATCACCCAACCAGCTAGATTGTCTATATTTGGATGAAGTGTCGATATATTTATTGCCTTTACTAGCATTTCAATAGTATACGTTTGAATTAGATTTTTAATCGTTTTTCGGCTCATTAGTTTTCTACTCTTGCTATTGATGTATACAAGGACATTTTCTTGTGTTATATCTGATATAAAAAGACAAGTTTGTTCTGAATGATTCACGCTACTGTGTTTTAGTTGGGTGATAATCCAACCACTTATATTCCTAATCTGTTCTGAAGTATCATATAATTGATTCAACACATCTCTGACCTTTTGTATCCCATATTCCTTCACTAGCTTCACACATACATCCCAGGATACATTGCTTTGAGATGAATAGCTTTGAATGGCAATATACAGGGATTCAGCTTGGGCAACTTCATCCATATCTTGTCCGTAACGTTGCTCCAGTAAACGAATCAAATATGCAACAGGTTTGTTGGACTGGCGGTCAATCAGAGTTGTGCATACATCTTTAATGGCAAAAGCACCATACTGATCTAACAATTGAATAGCTCGCTCATATCGAAGCGTACCTTTCGATATACTCAGAAGTTGCGATATAGTTTCTTCCTCTAAGTTAGTCAGTTGTTTATGTGACAATACTGCCCCTGAGCGTACATCATTTATAATAGGCTTACGTATTGGGGGATATTGTGCTGGTATCAATCCATTACCCTCCACTAGAAGACAAGGCGTGGTTTCAGTATTTTGAGTATCAACAATCTGATTACCACCGCAACTCGTAGCATAGTATTGATTGAATCCCTGAATACACAACGTGATTCTTTGTTTCATGCCCAACAAACGACGGGCGATTGGTTTGAGTGGGGGATAACGTTTACCATCGCTATCTTGTAGAAATACCCCTTTTGCATCTTCAATCTCAAGAATTGGCAAATCTTGGTCGATATTCCACCATGTAATGATCTTTTCTTTTATCATGGGAATCCGTGTAACACCTGTTACGCCCTCTGCATAATAACGATCAAGGCTGCGTGTGGTGATACCTAAGCGTTCAGCAAGCCACCTACGTGAATATCGTCCGGCTCTGCGTGCAATCAACGCAACATGAAAAGCCAATCTATACTGCTTTGGTTTATGTAATGATTCATCAGCCAGATTATCAGAAAACTTATGTGTAACGCCAAAACGGTTGAAGACATCTTCCCAAAAAGGAACTTGAAAATACACCTCAGGGCGACCACGATTTTTCGTTGGTTCTGTCACCCTTACTTCTCTCATTAGAGAGTATTGTGCATTAGCACAATTTGAAATAGCAGGGATACCCATTTTTGCAGGGGCAAAAATATTCATGCCAGAGGGACAGGTAGCTTCTAATGCTTTACGTATCGACCAATCACCAACTTGAAATTTATTACATAACTCAGCCAATTGCTTCCGGTTGAACAAACTACCACAAGCCCACCCTGATTTCTTAAGACACTCTAAAACACGCAGTAAAGCACTTTGTTTATCCTGCAACAAGCGTTCACGGAACTGATTAGGTAAGCCTAAAGAACGGCTAGAACTAGAACATATGTCACTTACAAAGTTTGATCGATATGCACTTTGTATTGTACGGATAGCCTCTGCAGTTCTTTGTTGAATGGTTTCAAAGTGATGGTTAGAAAATGCCTGCTGGTGAGCATGCAACGGAACAAGAGATTCGGCTACGGCAAGTGGAGTACCGCTTTGTCGCGCCAAGCAAGCAGTCCTATATAAAGCGTTGTTACGTCCCCAAAAGAGATTTTCAAAATAGTGTTTTTGAAGAAGCTCAACAGATAATGGAACATGCGGTTGATTGGAATGACCATTCAAACTGTATGGTGAAGATCCAATACGGTGCTGTGTTAAATTACGAAAGAATTCCAAAAGATGTTGATAAGCCGTTTTATCTAACTCTAAGATAGGTGAGTCAGAAGAAACTTCCCATTCAGAATCGCCTAATTGTGTTGGAGGAGCTACAACATACTTCCCATCACATTGCCAATCAAGACCAGAAAAACTGTAGCTCTGTGAAGGAACTCCTACACCCAGCCGAAAGTAGTAATGAGGAAGCCGTCGTGATGCGGACAGAACAATACGTGTATTCTGCAAGTGAGGAAATGCTTCAACAAAGTGTTGAACATAAGTTGGATCATCAAAATCCAATACCAAGAGTTTCGATATATTGCCGCAGACAACAGCAAGACCACGATAGTGCTTTTGATTATACCACCCATTAATCTCATCAACCGTTGCAAGGCGACGCTGAAATATTGACCATTTGACGGCGGGTAACTTAGCCTTCTCAGGGTATTTATTGCCCCAAACGGGAATAGTCGATAACCCTAAACTACGATACTTTAGCGCAAAGTTGTGCAGTTCGTTTGACAAACTCATAGAAAAAACCTGTTTTTCCTATGGGTTTTGGGTTGCCAAATCACCTATCATGGGCTAAACTTATTGATAGCGCAGAAGGTTGTGCTATCTCACAGTTTAGGGAAACCGACTGTATAGGTGAAACGAGATGGCAACCAAACCCGGAGATGCCCACCCCCTCGTCGGCAGCGAGAGTGGGCACTTTCTTTTATACGATATGTTAAAACAAACTTACCGTTCCCTCAGACACCTAACACAAGCATACAAATGAAAAAAGCGACGAATACAATCCGCCGCTTGATAAGTCGTATCTATGCTTGGAATGTTATTCACGGCAGTCAAATAACATTCATGTCTATCCATGTTGAGGCGAAAACAATCACCCCTAAATTTATGACCCACATTGTATATCCTAATTCAATAAAATGCAAACAAAAATTTAAAATTCATCTGCTGTGACTCAAAATATAAATTGCAGGGTTTAATCCGCGTAGCTGTATCTGGCGATTTCCCACAACATGCCAGCCTTGTGTGTGATTCAATACGGATTCTAGCAACTTGAGTTCATGTGAAATAACCACAGCACGTGCTTCAGGAAGTGCAACACGCGCCATCTCATTAAAGAGTTTTGGATACAAAGTCACATTCTCATTATGGGTTCCGGTTAGATTCCCAAATGGTAAATCCACTAGAAATACATTGTATGTAGAATGATCTACGGGTAAGTTGGTGGCATCCCAATAATGCAGATTAATGGTATTTCCTTTTGGCAAGGTTGAAATATTTTCTGCTGCTTTTTCCAGCACCTCTATATCGTTGTCACACGCATCTATCACTTGGAATGGCATGTGCAACGCACGTTCAATAGCCAATGATCCAGACCCACAACATAAATTCAGGATATGATCGTAAGGGCTTGGGTTAGATAGATAAACCATTGCCCGTGCTACAGCCCCGTTTAATGCCCCTTTGTAATCTGCTGCTCGCCAACTTCGGGTAGCATTAGGTCTGGCGGAAATCCGCAACAAAGCCTCCCACGTTGTTTGGTGGCGATTAGGGCGCAAACGAAGCAATAAATCACCCTGCTTGTAATCAGCTACTAGACCTGTTGCTTCTGCCAATTCGTGTAGTAAACGCTTCATCACTGTTGATTGGCTTCCGGCTGCAGCAATATGTAATGTGTGAAACATTTCTTTAGGGTGCAAATCTATGATGGCTTGTATATTCCCAACCAAATGGGTGAAGTATTGATGACCAAGCAACGCTTTAGGGCGCGGAATATCGAACGATAAAACCTCATAAACAGAGTAAACCGTTTGTAATGCCAGTAGTCCACCCAAGTTACCCGTATAGTTAAAACGTAAAGCGGCAGGCTGAATTTCTAAATGGCTGATACGATCGGAATAGAGCGCATGAAGTTCTTGCTTGGCAATGTCTTCTAATCCCTTTGGAACTTCAATTTCAATTTGATAATGCAACATGTGATGGATACCCTACGATAAATAAAAAGAGCATTCCAAATCGGAATGCCCTAAACAGCAATACGGAATTATCTCAAAGAATTAACGTAAGTCCCAGAGTTGAATTCCATTTTCTCCACCGCTCATAATTTCTGGAAAGCCGGGTACAAAGCGCACTACCTGTGCCTGCGTCAAGATGGTTTGATGCGGAACACCCTCGCCAAGTGTCCAAACCCGCACCGCACCATCTGCACCAGCTGTTGCTAAATCTACCCCAAACGCATCAAAGTCCATACTGGTGATGTTGCCATAATGCGCTTGTAGATAATCTAAGGCATTGCCGTCGGTATAGTTGAAAACATCAACTGACCCAAGCAGACATTCACCAGATGCAGTGTCTGCATATTCACATCCACCCACCGCTAAAACATTATCTACAGGGCTAAAGCGGATGGTGCTGATGCTTTCTAAAACGGTTTCCAATTGTGCTCCTAATTCACCGCTGTTGCTGGTATACATCGAGAAGATACCAGCAGCATCCGCCACACCCAAGTAACTCCCATCAGGCGTATAAGCTAGGTGGGTGAGCGCACTTGATCCCACGTTAATCTGATGCAATATAGTGTTGTCTGCTAGGCTATAAACCACAACTGCCCATTGCGAACATTCTGTAGCCGTAGCTTGTACCAAGCATCCACCAATGCTGATTTGGTCGAAAAGGGGGCTTACGCTGAAAACGGAATCAAACTCATCCGAGAAGCCAGGGTCTAATCTACCCATTTCAGTGAGCGTGCTATCCCACAAAACTACGCGCCCACTCATATCGCCAGACAGCATGGTGCTTCCATCCGTACTTTCTGCGTAGTAGATAATTTCGGTTATCCCATCCAAGTCTGCTACATCGTGATCGAACAACATATCGTAGCGTGTGCCGGTGTTTAAGTCCCACATATCAACGCGATTATGGATTGCTGCTGGGGCAAGCACCAGTGAACCCTCGCCTGAAAAAACTAAGTCTAATGCAGGAGTATCTAAGGTCAGCTTTGGGGTAGTATCTGCATCGGTTGGAACTTCTGGCACGGATACCTCAAACGGAATCCCTTCTTGTGCAGAAACAACTGAGGCGAACATCCAACCTACCATCACGGAAAGAACAAGTACGAACGATTTGATTGTATTCATAAGTTTGAAGCACCTTGAGTTTAGTGAACGAAAGTCTTTCTTAAAAAGTGTACCGTTGAAAGACCTCTCATTCCATTGTTTACCATTATCTTACTGATATATTATTAGATCACATACACTAGCGTCTTGTAGATGGCGAAGTTTCTTTTTGAAATGATTCAATAGACCGTTGTAACGTTTTATCAGGAGACAAATCCATCCACGCCAAGTAACTCAAAATATCATCGAACACCGTATAGCCTAACTTCGCAAACTTTTGGATGGCGTAGTCGTGATCGGCACTATCAGGAGAGGCGCACAATGGCGCACACACCCCAAGATTCTGTCGTGGGAAAACGGCAGGGGGCATGGTGGACAAACTCAACAACAAGTATTCCACTTTGATATGTGTCCATACCCCATACACACCCACCCTAACCTCCTCAGTACGGGTGAAACGTTCTGGGCGTTCTGTTCCCATGATGGATTTGAGTGCCTGTTGATAGTGTCGATGGCTGGCAACGTTGATTGAGTTTGCGCGGATGGTATAAGTGTAATCATTCCAGCGGTATGGCTCTAGTTCTTTAGGAAGACTCGCTCCCTTTGATCCTTTGATGCAGTGTTGTTTGAATATCGCAAATTCAGGATCATTGGTGTTATGCCAATCCTCATCCAAAACCACCGAGAACTTTCCACCACTGGTTGCACTTCGTTTTAAGATGTGTTCGCTAATCTCCACGAAAGGATCAAATTTCCCTTCACCTCTTAAGCGTTGAATGCAACCTTCGCCCACATGCAAATCTATGCCCTTTGATTGGTTGTTTTCAGGTTTATTTTTTCCGATGAAATCCAACTGCGGAGAGACTAAAAACTGAATGTATTTCTTGGGTTCAACTTCACTCATTGTCAATTTCCCTTAATAACCCTATTCCTGAATGCACTCACCATGACTATCTGTTATATTGTATGATAATCACGATAAACGCAAATCACACTTAATCATGTAGGGAGTGTATACGATGGGAGATTGGCAGTGCCAATATTGTGGTTGGTCAATCACAGGCGTGATAAATGATAATGAACCCAAGTCTTGCTATTTATGCGATGAGAAATCGCCAGAGGACAAGAACAAGAATAAAACAGTTACGCATCATGCTATAACCCGAAATGATTTCTTGAATCAATTGCATAGTGGAAAAAAGATTACGAATCGTTATTTATGTATCTATCAATCTGACTCATCCGCAAGCGAACACAGCATCCTCGAATCCCTCACCATTACCGCTACATTTGCAAACACGGCGATGCTTGACCATTGCGTGATTGTGAACCCACTGATTCTCAATGGCTCTACTTTTAAGGCTGATGTCGCCCTAGAGAAGACCCATTTTGTCAATGGGCTTCAGCTGGATAATTGCGAAATGCAGGGTAGTTTCAACGGAAATGGGATAACTGTTGGAAGGGAGATTGATCTTTCTGGGGCGACGATAGCAGGGGATGTTTCTTTGCGAGATGCCACACTGGGCATTTTGAGCGTGACAGCGACAACCGTCATGGGTGATCTTGATTTAAGCGGTAGCACATTCTTAGAAGACTTTAGCGGAAATAGCCTTGTGGTTAAGGGCAACGCGCTCTTTGATCGTTGTAGATTCAAAGAAGAGTTTTATTTGAGTGATGCCAACATCACCCAAGACCTCTCTTTCTTGGATGCTATCTTTGAGGGTGAAGCTGTTTTCGTGATGGTGACTCCATCAAATTATACCTTGCCCGACCGCAACAATATAGCCAACACTCACCCTGACTCTACCCCTGATGAACTTCCGAATAAATTACAAGGAGGTCTGGAATTACAAAGAGCGCGATTTTTAAGGGGTGTTCAATTTGAAGATTGTATCTTCACAGGTTGGGTGGATGCGCAAGGCATGATTTGTAAAAAGCAATTCAAGATTAAGCACAGTATTTTTGAATGTGGGGTGGATCTACAAGAAACATACTTTGAAGAGATTGAGCAGGTTAGCTTGCGTAGCTCACGTTTTTGGGGGTATGTCAATCTCAGTCGTATGGATTCTGCTGGCATGTTGCGCATTAGCGATTGTGGCTTTTATGAAACGCTGATCTTGCGCAACGCCAAACTATCCGCCATTGTCTGGAATAACCTTGAACTTGCTGGGAATGTTCTCGCTTCTTATATGACCATACAAAGTAATCTATGGTGGTCAGATTGCATCTTCCTAAAGGATGTCGATTTGCAAGGTGGGTTCTTTGGGGGGGAGGTTGAATTCCGTGAGGACAAGATCGAAGGAGACCTAAAACTTTCTGATGCACAATTTGAAGATCGCTTTGATTTGGCGAGTACAGAGATTGAAGGCAAACTGTATCTTCACAATACCGTTGCCCATGTGATGCTCATCACACGCAAACAGGTACAACGGAAGTTGGCTAGTGAGATGTGTCGCCCGCATAACTTTGAAATGGCTCAACAAGAGTGGGAGTTTTTGATGCGCCGTTTCGATCATCGTAGCAATTACGCTGATCTGGATTTTGCATGGTTTAAGTCGCGCCAGATGCAACGTGCCCATGCCATGCGCAAGAACCCACTTGCGTTCGTTTTACGCCTGTTTGAGTTGATTCTAGTTGAATGGGGCACGGGCTATGGGATGCGTCCTTGGAACGTCATTGGAATGGCGTTAGTGGTTATTTTGATCTTTGGGGGAATTTATGCCAATTCATCTCCCACCGTCAGTATTGATGGGCAAACTTATTACAACGGATTTGTTTTAGACGGGCGTGAGTTTGATCGCGCTTATCAAGAACGCATACGCCCACCCATGCCGAACCCACCCGCCCCCGATCAGGTTTGTGGTAATGGGGTGCTATTTGAACAGACAATCTGTATTCCTAAATTGCAGGTGTGGGATTATATGTATTTTAGCTTTGGAACGTTTACGGGGTTGGACTTTGGAGAGATTCACCCAAGCCATCACGGGTGGCTGAAATATGTTGCCGCGGCGGAATCCTTCTTGGGTATTTTCATCTTGGCATTATTTGTCTCGATCCTCACCCGTAAACTCATCCGCCAATAGATCAACCTATACAGCGATGGGGGCGCAACCGCCCCCACCTGTTTACAGGAAGTAGCGTTCTTTTTGTTTCTTCTCGCGGTAAGCGGCGTATGCCGACTGAACTTCGGGATTATCGGATACTTCGGCAATGGCGACATCCCACCACGATTCATATCCTCCCACCCGTTGTTCACGGTCGGCTTCAATGTAGATGCAAATGGGACCGCCTTCATGCGCCTTTGCTATCCGTAGCGCGTCTTCTAGCTCGGCTTTGTTGTGCGTGCGAATAACCTTCGCCCCGAAGGATTCCATGTTGGCAGCAAAATCCACTTGCACCACTTCGCCTTCAAGCTGGTCATCCTCGTCACGGTGACGATAGCGCGTACCAAAGCCTGCGCTTCCTACTGATGCAGACAAGCCCCCAATGCTGGCGAAGCCGTGATTGTTGATGAGGACAACGATCACCTTGATGCGCTCTTGCACCATCGTCACCAACTCGCTGGACATCATCAAGTAGGAGCCATCCCCCACCATCACATACACATCACGTTCTGGGGCTGCCATCTTGACCCCCATCCCCCCAGCAATCTCATAACCCATGCACGAATTACCATACTCAAGATGATAGCCTTTAGGATCACGAGTGCGCCACAGTTTATGCAAATCACCGGGTAGGCTTCCTGCTGCACACAAGACCACATCTTGGGGCGCACTGTGTTGGTTAACCGCGCCAATGACTTCACCCTGACTGATGAGAGGCGCGTGACCCAGCGTGTAGATGCGTTCTACTTCAGCATCCCATTGTTGGTTGAAGTGGTGACAACGCGCTTGATAATCATCAGCTGTGCGATAGCCATTCAAGCCCTCTAACAATTCTTGCAACGTCGCGTAAGCATCCCCCACCAGTGGGAGCGCGTTACGCTTGTAGGCATCCCATTCCGCCACGTTGAGGTTGATGAAGCGCACATTGGGGTTTTGGAAAGCGGTATTAGAAGCGGAGGTGAAATCGCTATAGCGCGTGCCAATCCCAATGATGAGGTCTGCCTCACGGGCAAGGATGTTTGCGCCGGGTGTGCCGGTTGTACCGATGGCACCCAAGTTGAGCGAATGGTTGTAGGGAAGGCTTCCCTTGCCGGCTTGGGTTTCCCCAACAGGAATGCCAGTTTGTTCCACGAATTGTTGCAAGAGCGCGGTTGCATCCGAATAGTGCACACCACCCCCAGCGACAATCAACGGGGCGACGCTTTCCCGAATCCATGCGATAGCCTGTTGCACTGCGTGGCGGTCAGGGCGGTTGCGTGGAATTGACCACACGCGCTTCTCAAACATCTCGGCGGGGTAGTCAAAGGCTTGGGCTTGGGTATCTTGGGGGAGGGCTAAGGTGACAGCACCGGTATCTGCGGGGGAAGTTAGCACGCGCATGGCTTCTGGCAAAGAAGCGATGAGTTGCTCCGCGCGGTAGATGCGATCCCAAAAGCGAGAGACCGGACGGAAGCAATCATTCGCGCTGAGATCAGGGGAGTGTTCAAATTCCAATTGTTGCAAAACCGGATTTTGAATCCGCTCGGCGAAGATGTCGCCGGGCAGGAGCAAAACCGGCAAGCGGTTGATGGTGGCGGTTGCCGCCCCCGTCACCATGTTGGTTGCGCCCGGTCCAACGGAGGTGGTGCAAGCAAAGGTTTGTAGACGGTTTTTCATCTTGGCATAGGCGATCGAAGCATGGACTTGTGCTTGCTCATTGCGAGATTGGTAGTAGCGGATTTCGCGGTGATATTGCTGGAGTGCCTGCCCAATCCCTGCTACGTTCCCATGACCGAAGATACCCCATACCCCCGCAAAGAACGGGTTCTCGTTGCCATCACGGCTGACATACTGTTGTGAAAGATACTTGATGAGTGCCTGTGCCATTGTTAAACGTTGTGTTGCCATGTTTGTTTATCCTTAAAAGAGTTCATCATTACGATAAAAAAGCGTTTTAATCCAGTGGCTCCATGCCATGCGTCACGAGGGGCAAGCGTGGATCCATACTGGTGAAGGTGCTGTGTACCCACTTGTAAGCAGGGTCATCGGTGTTGGCAAGGGATTGTGCGCTCCCTGCTAAAAAGTTGAGGTAGTAGGTGTGATAGCCCGGCGCAGAAACCACCGGATGATAGCCTTCTGGCACCAAGACCATATCATGCTGTTGCGCCATCATTAGCCCATCAATACTGCGATCATCGGTGTACACCCGTTGATAGGCGAAGCCATGTGGCTTGTCAATTTTGTAGAAGTAGATCTCCTCTAGGTCTGCCTCTAGGAGCTTGCCGTTCTCATCCTCCCGATGCACATCATGCTTGTGGGGGGGGTAACTGCTCCAGTTTCCGCTAGGCGTGTAAACCTCCACGCATACCAAGCGGTGGCAGGGAAAGCCGGGGGGCAGGATGCCGTTGATCTGGCGTGAGACGTTCCCCCCTCCACGCAGTTCAATCTTGCTATCGCGCGGTGTCACCAACTTGGCGGGGTAGCGTTGGTCGCTGGGCACCCAGCATAACGCCACCTCAAAGCCATCCGTCAACGCGGTGAGTTGATAATCGGTGTGGGGCGGGAGGTAAAGCGCATACGGCATGCCGCTGAACACATTCGGGCGACGACCCACTTTGAGGAAGTTTCCCTCGCTCGTGTGGATGTCACATTGACCGCCTAAGATGACAGCCACCTGTTCATAGCCAGCGGTATTGCCACTGTGTTGTTCTCCACGATTGAGCCGTACTGCTCGCATATTCAGGTATTCCCATCCAGCCTGTTGGGCAGACACTTCGGCAAAAATGCCAGTTCCGCCCTGATCCTTCGATTTGACCAACATGGTTTCAGAGGTATATTGCATCACATTTCATCCTTTCGTAATCAATCTCGCTTTATACTAAGCCACCATAAGGGGCAACGAATGCCAGCACTTCGTCCATCGTGGGCATGAAGTTGGCACAACCATGCTGGGTGACGACGATTGCACCGCAGGCATTGCCCAAGCGTGCCGACTTATACCAGTCCCAGCCGTTGACGTAGCCATACAAGAATCCCCCACCGAAGGCATCCCCCGCGCCTAAGATGTTGTAGACCTCCACCGGGAAGCCGGGTGCATGGATGATCTCCCCATTGGGCAGGTGAATCTTTGCCCCTTCCGCGCCAATCTTTTCAATCACTGCCTCTAGCGGATGGCGTAACATCTGCATGATGGCGGAGCGACTATCCCCATCTACTTTGGTATCAGAGACTTGCGAATGGGTGAGGCTCATCTTGGTGGTATCCATCAACATTGCCGCGTTGATTTCATCCTCCGTCCCAATCACCACATCCACCAACGGCAACACCGCGCGAATTTGTACGCCGAAGGCTCGCACGTCATGCCACTGGTCGGGGCGGAAGTCTACATCTAGCACAATCTTTGCCCCAGCGCGTTTTGCCTGCTCAATAGCAAATTGCGTCGCACTGCGACTGGGTTCTTTGGAGAGGTTCGTACCCGCAAATTCAAACACCTTGCAATCTTCAATCGGGGCGGCAAGCACATCATCAATGGTTAAGTTGATGTCTGCGCAATTGTCACGGTAGTAAACCAACGGGAATTTGTTAGGCGGTTCAATCCCCAACACAACCGCGCTGGTGCGGTGTTGAGGCTTAATCGGTATGAATTGGGTGGCAATTCCTTCCTTCCGCAAAAATGCGAGGATGAATTGCCCGACGGGATCGGCACCGACTGCGGTGAGCAAAGCGACGTTCAAACTGAGCCGACGCGCCCCAACGCTGATGTTGGTGGGGGAGCCACCCACATAAGCGGCGAAACTGTTGATTTGTTCAAACGGTGCGCCAACATCATTGGAATAGAGGTCGATCGAAGACCGCCCCATACAAAGTAAATCAAAGGTGGGCATTGTGAAATAGGAATCCTTAGTTAGTTAGTAAGTAGTGCAATGGCTATCATGTCATGCTGACAACATGATATAGTCATACTAGGCATATTGTACAAGGATAAAAGAGAATGTTGCAGTTCAACAAGATAACTTGGGGGGGGTGGGAAAATTGCCACCGCTTGAGTAACGGCACCCTAGAGCTGATTGTTACGGGCGATGTTGGGGCACGTATCATCTCATTTGGGGCAGTGGGTGGCATTAACCTGTTCAAGACCTTTGAGGCGCAATTGGGGCGTGTGGGGGATGCAGAGTGGAATATTTATGGGGGGCATCGCCTTTGGGCAGCACCCGAAGTCATGCCACGCACGTACTATGCGGATAATGTTGCGGTAGATGTACAGGTCGAGGGTGAAGCAGTCACCTTTCTTTCTCCAATTGAAACCACCACCCACCTACAAAAGGCAATCACGGTCAAATTCATAGCGGATGCACCTAACCAAGTTGAGGTGATTCATACCATCACCAACCATAACCTATGGGCGGTTGAACTCGCCCCATGGTCATTGACGGTCATGGAGGCAGGCGGAGTGGCAATCATGCCCCTGCCCAAGCACCAATCCCATGACAAGGTGCTTTTGCCCACCCATACCCTAGCCTTATGGTCATACACCGATTTGTCAGATCCGCGCTGGACGTGGGGGAGTGAGTACATCTTGCTACGCCAAAGCCAAACATCGCACACGCCACAAAAGATAGGCGCACATTTGCCGAATGCGTGGTTAGCTTACGCGCTGGAAGGCTACCTGTTTGTGAAGCACGCACACTATACCAACGGCATCTACCCCGATATGAATTGTAATGTGGAAATGTTCACTGATCCAACCATCCTAGAGTTAGAAACATTGGCACCGCTCACACGCCTAGAGCCACAAGCCAGCGTCACCCATGTTGAACGGTGGGCATTGCTAGAACATGCCGTGCAACCCCACAATGAACGCGACGTTCAAAGCCAGATAGCTCCTGTGATTACCAATGTACTGGGGTGGTAAAAGACAGAGGGTACAAGGTTGTACCCTCAATTGACGGCTACCGACTTTTTGGAAGGAAGGGGTGTTAGAGCACGACCAAGTGCGCGGGGTGCCGTCAATATCCATCTTGGAAGTGTGTAAGGCGTTGGTCTTCACACATCTCTTACTTTACTCCGTTCGGGGTATCGTCATATCCGCAGAATGGCTAGACTTTTACTGCCCAGTTGACTAGGCAATATGGGTGTGAGTGGTCGAATAATTTCAAGGCAATACTTATAAGGAGCGTTTCATGCGGAATATATGGTTTGTAGCTTTGGCAATGTGGGCGTTGATGATGCACGGTGGGCAGGCGTATGCCACCCCTCCTGTTGTTCACAATTGTATCAACATGGGAAATATGTTGGAAGCTCCCAACGAAGGGGAGTGGGGAACTGTGGTGGAAGAGCGATATTTTGGTATGATTGCCGAAGTCGGCTTCGATACGGTGCGGATTCCAATTCACTGGTCGGGGCATGCCGATGCTACTGCGCCTTACACGATAGACCCCGTTTTTCTTGCACGGGTGGATGAGGTGATCGAATGGGCATTAGATGCCAATCTACAAGTGATTGTCAACGTTCACCATTACTATGAAATGATGGAGACCCCCTTGACGGAGTGGGATCGGTATTCATCTATCTGGGATCAGCTTGCCACGCACTATGCGGACTATCCCCCCAGTCTGATGTTCGAGCTACTGAATGAACCCTATAACGAACTGGATGTTCTGCTATGGAATGAGATTGCTAACGATACCATCCAACTCATTCGCCAAAGTAACCCCGAACGCACCTTGATTGTTGGTGGGGTGGAATGGAATGGCTTAAATGCCCTTTGGGGTTTGAATCTTCCCGCTGACCAAAATGTGATGGCGACTTTTCATTACTACCTCCCGTTTGAGTTCACCCATCAGGGGGCAGAATGGGTGGGGAATATGGATGGCTATCTTGGAACGACTTGGGGAACAGAGCCAGAAGTGGCAAATATCCAAGCAGACTTCCGAGAAGCTGCAGCTTGGAGCCAGTCAACGGGCTATCCTCTGGTGCTAACGGAGTTTGGCGCGTACAGCAAAGCGGATCTCCCATCTCGTTTGGCATGGACAACCACCGTCAGGGAAACCGCACATGCAATGGGGTTAGGGTCTTGCTATTGGGAATTTAATGCAGGCTTCGGCATTTATGACAATGCCACACAATCCTTCAATGAATTGTTGACAGCCCTAATCCCGTAGATGAAAATGTAATATGGATATTTCATAATTGATGAGGTCAAAGATGAGTAAGGGTGCTTTTCAGGTTTACACACAGGATGAACAATTTAATCAACAATATCTAGCCTATCAAAGCAAATATGTAGAGAAGATGCGTGAAGGCGATAAGGTACTCATCAGTAAGATTCAGTCCATTGTGGAACAACGCGGTGGTGTAGAAGGCATTCGCCTGCTGGATGTCGGTTGTTCAACGGGTAACTTACTATTACACATTCAACGTCTGGTGCCGGGTTTAGCGTTGGTTGGGTTAGATTTGAGCAAAGATGCTGTTGAGATGTGCCAAGCCAATCTACAGTTACAGGGCATTGATTTTGTGGTTGGTTCTGCTATGGCTATGGAGCATCTCTTTGAACAACCTTTTGATATTGTGATCGCAAATGCGATGGTACATCCGCTAACCTATGAAGAGTTTGAGCAAGCGTTAGTACAATTTGGATTGATTCTAAAGCCTAATGGTTATCATCTCAACTTTGATGGATTCCATCCATTTGAGCAAGAAATCGCCGTTATGGAATATTCAACCTATGGGAGTAGCTTGGGAATCCCCATTTACTATCGTAGTTTTGCCCGAACATCACAATTGTTAGAACGTGCTGGCTTTGATCGAATTGAATTTCACCCATTTGAAATGCCCTTCGACCTAGAACGTGATCCACAAGACTTCACGAATTTAACCACCTATACGGTACGCACCGAAGATGGCA